>NZ_JBEZWL010000030.1:0-62837 GCF_040648015.1 Streptomyces sp. NPDC029216
CTCGTCGAGATCTACCAGAACTGCAACATCTTCAACGACGGCGCCTTCGAGGCACTGAAGGACAAGGACCAGGCCCAGGAAGCCGTCATCCGCCTGGAGCACGGGCAGCCGATCCGCTTCGGCACCGACAACACCAAGGGCGTCATCCGCAACGAGCGCACCGGAGACCTGGAGGTGGTCACCGTCACCGACGAGAACGCATCGCGGATCCTCGTCCACGACGCCCACGCCGCCACCCCCACCACCGCCTTCGCCCTCTCCCGCCTCGCGGACCCCGACACCCTGCACCGCACCCCCATCGGCGTCTTCCGCAACGTCGACCGCCCCGTCTACGACACCCTCATGGCCGAACAGCTGGAGACGGCGGTCGACCAGCGCGGCAAGGGGGACCTGGCGACGCTGCTCACCGGCAACGACACCTGGACCGTGGTGGGCTGAGCCGAAGCAGGCCGAAGCAGGCCGACGACAGTACCGAGCCCGGATCCCGTTCGACGGGGTCCGGGCTTCGCCGTACCCGCCCCCACCTAGTCACTTTCTAAAAGTTAGCGCTTTCTGTACGATAGTGGAGCACCCCCACCCACCACAGGAGCGCATCATGAGCATCGTCGTCACCGGAGCCACCGGAGCCCTCGGCCGCCTCGTCGTCGGGGAGCTGCTGGCCCGGGTCCCCGCCGCCGAGCTGGCCGTCGTCGTACGCAGCGAGGAGAAGGCCGCCGACCTGGCCGCGCGCGGCATCGAGGTACGGGTCGCCGACTACGACGACCCCGCGAGCCTGGCCGGCGCCTTCCGGGCCGGGGACCGGGTCCTGCTGATCTCCGGCAACGAGGTCGGGCGCCGGATCCCGCAGCACACCGCCGTGATCAAGGCGGCCGAGGCGGCCGGGGTCGCCCAGCTCGCCTACACCGGGATCCTCGGCGGACCCGAGGCGGACTTCGAGCTGGCCGCCGAGCACAAGGCCACCGAGCAGGCCGTCCTCGAATCCGGCCTCCCCTACACCTTCCTGCGCAACGGCTGGTACCACGAGAACTACACCGCCCAGCTCCCCGCCGTCCTGGAGCACGGGGCGGTCGTCGGCAGCGCGGGCGAGGGCCGAATCGCCTCCGCGGCACGGGCCGACTACGCGGCGGCCGCCGCCGCGGTGCTGACCGGCGAGGGCCACCTCAACCGGGTCTACGAGCTGTCCGGGGACACCGCCTGGAGCCTGGCGGAGTACGCCGCCGAGGTGGCGCAGCAGTCCGGGCGCGAGGTCGCGTACTCCGCGGTGCCGGGTGACGCCCACCTGACCGTACTGACCGGCGCCGGGGTGCCCGAGGGCTTCGCGGCGATCCTCGTCGACGTGGACGCGGCGATCTCCCGCGGCCGGCTGGCCGGGACCAGCGGCGACCTGGCCCGCCTGATCGGGCGGCCGACGACCCCGGTGGCCGAGGCCATCGCGACCGCCCTGGCCTGAGACCCGGCGGGCCGGTCCCGCACGGGACCCGCCCGCGCCGGCTGCGCAATGTCATGAGTATCTCCATCAAACGGGCATGACAGCGGCCTGCTCCGGCGATACCGTCGTGAGGTTGTGAGATTGGCCGGAAGTCGCACTGGAGGTCCCGTGAAGGCGGAGAACGAGCAGCGCACGGGTTTGCTGTACGGATTCGGCGCGTACGGGATGTGGGGGCTGGTGCCCCTGTTCTGGCCCCTGCTCATGCCTTCCGGGGCGATCGAGATCCTGGCCCACCGCATGGTCTGGTCGCTGGCCGCGGTCGGGATCGCGCTCCTCGCGCTGCGGCGCTGGCGCTGGATCGGCGAGCTGGTCCGCCAGCCGCGCAAGCTCGGGATGACCGCGCTGGCCGCGTCCGTGATCAGCGTGAACTGGGGCCTGTACATCTGGTCGGTCAACAACGGCCACGTCGTCGAGGCCAGCCTCGGCTACTTCATCAACCCGCTCGTCACCATCGGGCTCGGCGTGCTGGTGCTCGGCGAGCGGCTGCGCCGGGCCCAGTGGGCGGCCGTGGGGGTGGGTTTCGCCGCCGTGGTGGTGCTGGCCGTGGGCTACGGACGGCCGCCGTGGATCTCGCTGGTGCTGGCATGCTCCTTCGCCACGTACGGGCTGATCAAGAAGAAGCTCGACATGGGCGGCCTGGAGTCGCTGAGCGCCGAGACGGCCCTGCTGTTCCCGCCCGCCCTCGGCTACCTGCTCTGGCTGGGGGTGGAGGGCCGCTCCACCTTCGCCTCACAGGGGCTCGGGCACTCCGCGCTGCTGGCCTCGACGGGGCTGGTCACCGCGATCCCGCTGGTCTGCTTCGGCGCCGCCGCGATCCGGGTGCCGCTGTCCACGCTGGGGCTGCTCCAGTACCTGGCGCCGGTGTTCCAGTTCGCGCTCGGCGTCCTCTACTTCCACGAGGCCATGCCGGCCGAACGCTGGGTCGGCTTCGGCCTGGTCTGGGTCGCGCTGACCGTGCTGACCTGGGACGCGCTGCGGACCTCCCGCCGCTCCCGGGCCCGGCTGGCCGGTATCGAGGCCGCGGCGGCGGGCACCGCGGCTCCCGTTTCCGCACCGGCGCCGAGCCGCGAGCCCGCGTAACCGCTCCCCCGGCTCGGGCCCCGCGCCCCATACACCCCACGATCCCCGGTACGGACTTCCGTGCCGGGGATCGTCCGTATACCGAACCACTCTGACCGGATTGCGCTCTTGACGGTCAGTCACACTCTCGCTGAACATCGGGCTCGCACTGACGCACCAACGCTCACCTGCACGATTCCCACACGTTCCGTCCCATCCCCGACGGTTCATCCCCCACGGAATCCCGGAGCCCCCACATGAGCCTGTCCGTCTCCCGGCGCCTGACCGCCGTGGCCGCGATCGCGGTCGCCGGGCTGTTCGCCGCCACCGCCCCCGCCGCGCTCGCCGCGCCCTCGGGGGCCGCCGCGCCCGCCGCCGTCACGGCCGCATCGACGCCGCCCGACATCCCGCTGGCCAACGTCAAGGCGCACCTGTCGCAGTTCCAGTCGATCGCGGGCGCCAACGGCGGCAACCGCGCCCACGGCCGGGCCGGCTACAAGGCCTCGATCGACTACGTGAAGGCCAAGCTGGACGCGGCCGGCTTCACCACCACCCTCCAGACCTTCACCTCCAGCGGCGCCACCGGCTACAACCTGATCGCCGACTGGCCGGGCGGGGACCCCAACTCGGTCCTGATGACCGGGTCGCACCTGGACTCGGTGACCGAGGGCCCCGGCATCAACGACAACGGTTCCGGCTCGGCGGCCGTACTGGAGACGGCCCTGGCGGTCTCGCGCGCGCAGCTCCAGTCCACCAAGCACCTGCGCTTCGGCTGGTGGGGCGCGGAGGAGCTGGGCCTGGTCGGCTCGAAGTACTACGTCAACAGCCTGCCGGCGACCGAGAAGGCGAAGATCTCCGGCTACCTGAACTTCGACATGATCGGCTCGCCGAACCCGGGCTACTTCGTCTACGACGACGACCCGACCATCGAGCAGACCTTCAAGACGTACTTCGCGGGCCTGAACATACCCACGGAGATCGAGACCGAGGGCGACGGCCGCTCCGACCACGCCCCCTTCAAGAACGCGGGCATCCCGGTCGGCGGCCTGTTCTCCGGCGCCGACTACACCAAGACGTCGGCACAGGCCCAGAAGTGGGGCGGCACGGTCGGCAAGGCCTTCGACGCCTGCTACCACTCCTCCTGCGACACCGCGGCGAACATCGACGACACCGCCCTGGACCGCAACTCCGACGCCATCGCCTACGCCGTCTGGAACCTCGGGGCGGGCACCGTGGTCCCGCCGGGCCAGTCCTTCGAGAACACGGCGGACGTGAACATCCCGGACTCCCCCGGCGCCGCGGTGACCTCGCCGGTCACGGTCTCCGGCGTGACGGGCAACGCGCCGGCCACCACCAAGGTGGACGTGAACATCGTCCACACCTACCGCGGTGACCTGGTCATCGACCTGATCGCCCCGGACGGCACGGCGTACCGGCTGAAGAACTCCTCCAGCTCGGACTCCGCGGACAACGTGGTCGCGAGCTACACGGTCAACGCGTCCGGCGAGGTGGCCAACGGGGTGTGGAAGCTCCAGGTCAAGGACGTGGCGGCGCAGGACACCGGCTACATCAACAGCTGGAAGATCACCTTCTGACCGGTTCCTGGATGAGGGTGCGGAGCTGCTGCGCCACCGCGGACACGTCCGCGCGGCCCAGCTTCGCGTCCTCCACCAGGTCGCCGAGCTCCTCGGGCGAGGGCAGCTGCTTCGCGCCGGCCACCCGCAGGTACGAGCGGGTGGCTGCGGCCGCGTAGAACTCGTTCATCGGTGATTCCAGCGCCGGGCAGACGGCGAGGGTGTGCAGGAACGCCGCAGCCCGCCACGCGGTGTCGGGGGCGGGCTGTTCGGGCACCAGCACCAGGTCGTTCTGGTGCCGGGCGACGGCCGCGGCCACCCCGGAGGGGTCCCACACGGCGGGATCAGACGGCAGATGGTGGGCCAGTGCGGTCCAGGCCCACTCCATGGTGATCTTCAATTGCCGAACCGCTCCTGGAAGTAGCCCCAGTGATCCGCGAACTCCTCTATGCCGGACAGGAAGTTCTTCCGGTCCTCGTCGAGTTCGCGTTCCGTGACCTCGGTGATCAGTGCGGTGACCGTCGTCCCCAACGCCGCCGCGCGCGCCTTGAGGCGGTCGTGGAACTCTTCGTCCAGGCGGATGGTGACGTGTCTCGACATGTCCATCACGGTACAGCGGCCGCGCTGTACGCAGGAGGGGAACGGCACGAGGGTGGCCCGGAACACACGTCCCGGGCCACCCTCGTCCCCGCTGCGGCTACTTGGCGGAGTCGGCCGTCTTCACCAGCTGGTCCTTGGTGACCGCGCCGACGTAGACCTTGCCGTCGTCCGTGATCAGCGCGTTGACCAGGCGGGTCGACAGGACCCGGCCCTCGCCGAACTTCCCGTGGACCTTGTCCCCGAGGGAGTTCAGGAACTGCTTGGCCTCCTTGGGGGCGTTCTTGTCGTTCTCGATGTCCTTGAGGCCCTTGCCCGCGCCGGTGTCGATCCGGGCGACCGTCGACCAGCCCTCGCCGAGCACCTTCACGTCGCCCTGGCCGTGCTGCCCGCCGGCCAGGCCGCCGAAGCCCGGCAGGGACTCCAGTGCCTTGAACCGCTCGTCGTCCTTGCCGCCCTTGCCGTCCTTGGCCTTGTCGGCGCCCTCGGTCACCTTCGCGCCCTTGGGCGGCGTGAAGGTGAAGGCGTCGGCTGCCGGCTTGCCGAAGTCCACCTGGGTGAAGCCCGCTTCGACGATCGGCTTGCCGCCCTGGCTGGACAGCAGCTGGACCCGCAGCGGCACACCGTTCCTGGCGTCGACCGCGATCTGGACGGACCCGACCGTGGAGCCGCTCTGCTTGGGCTTCAGCACCAGCTGGTAGGCGTCGCGCCCGGCGATCTGCGCGGTCTCGCCCACGCCGATGTCGGTGGTCGGACCGGCCTCCTTGAGGATGTCCTGCGCGATCTGCTGCGGGGAGGCCGCGAGCCGGTCGGCGGTCTTGTGGTCCTGGCCGGAGCGGTCCGACGTGTCGTGGAAGGCCTCGTTGGACTTGCTGTCGTAGCCCCAGAGGTCCTTGCCGTTGTGGACGAGGGTGTACTCGTCCTTGCCGTCCAGGAAGGTGAGCTTCTGGCGGTCCGGGCCGTCCGCCGCGACGCGCACGGTGTGCGTGCCGTTCGCCAGCTGGGCGATCTTGTCCTCCGGGTTGGCGGAACCGCCCGTCACCCCGCCGCCGCCCAGCAGCCCGGAGGCCAGGGTGGGCAGGCCCAGGTCGGTGGTGATCTTGGCGCTGCCGGAGAGCGTCTGCACGTCGGAGGCCGCGACCTTCTCGATCAGCTGCTGCGCGGTCACCTTGGGCAGGTCCGGACCGCCGGCGGTGGCGAAGGCCGGGACCATCGCGGCGGTTGCCGCTGCGACCCCCGCCACCGCGACCGGTACGGCGTACCGCGCGGCCTTGCGCGAGGTCTTCGTTTTCGCTGCCATGTCTGAGCCCTGCCCTCTTGTCCAGGGCGGCGAACCGTGTCGCCGCACTCACCCGATCCGGTGGGGTTTCGATGGATCCATCTGACCAAAACGGCGGGCTCGGGGCGTCAGCCCCCGGAATCAACTCCGCGTACGACCGTGGGATGACACGGGAAGGGCCCCTCTCCCCCGACCCGTAGGGGGCGCGGAGGCGGAGGGGCCCGTTCCGTAAGCGGGGTTGCGGGGGCTCAGCCGGCGCGGTGGACCACCGCGTCGCACAGCTCCTCCAGGGCCGACTTCGCGAAGCAGTCCGGCAGCGGGGCGAGCATGGCGCGCGCGCCCTGCGCGTACTGGACGGTGTCGCGGCGGGCCTGCTCCAGCGCGGGGTGCACCCGCAGCCGGGAGAGCACCTCGGCGTGCCGGGCGTCGTCCGACAGGTCCCCGTCCAGCAGGCGCACGAGCTCCAGGTCCTCCTCGCGCCCCTCCCGCTCGGCCGTCTCCCGCAGCCGCAGCACGGGCAGCGTCGGGATGCCCTCGCGCAGGTCCGTGCCCGGGGTCTTGCCCGACTCGTGCGAGTCGGAGGCGATGTCGAGGACGTCGTCGGCCAGCTGGAAGGCGGTGCCGAGGCGCTCGCCGTACTGGGTCAGGATGTCGACGACCGACTCCTCGGCCCCGGACATCAGCGCGCCGAAGCGGCCGGAGACGGCGATCAGCGAGCCGGTCTTGCCGGCGATGACGTCGAGGTAGTGCGCGACCGGGTCGCGGCCGTCGCGCGGACCGGCCGTCTCCAGGATCTGGCCCGTCACCAGCCGCTCGAAGGCCTCCGCCTGGATGCGTACGGCTTCCGGCCCGAGGTCCGCGAGGATGTGCGACGCACGGGCGAACAGGAAGTCACCCGTCAGGACCGCCACCGAGTTGCCCCAGCGGGCGTTCGCGCTCTCCACCCCGCGGCGGACGTCAGCCTCGTCCATGACGTCGTCGTGGTAGAGCGTGGCCAGGTGCGTCAGCTCCACGACCACCGCGGAGGGCACGATACCGGGCGCGTACGGGTCACCGAACTGCGCCGCCAGCATCACCAGCAGCGGCCGGAACCGCTTGCCACCGGCGCGCACCAGGTGCTGCGCGGCCTCGGTGATGAAGGGGACTTCGCTCTTGGTGGCCTCCAGCAGACCCGCTTCGACAGCGGCCAGTCCGGCCTGGACATCGGCCTCAAGAGCCTGGTCCCGCACGCTCAGTCCGAACGGCCCGACGACGGTCACGAGGGGTACTCCTGTCTGCTGACGATCCGATGACGATCACATGGATTGTCAATGTGTCGCTGCCATCACTCAAGCCAGCGTATCGGGTCTGTTTTCGATCACGCAGAGCACCTGCCCGGCAGCCGTCCGGCGGACCTCCGGCGGACGGGCGCGCACCGCCCGATGCGCACCGGTATGTTCGGTGAGAGCCGAAACAACCGGAGAGCGCGTTTTGTCCAGAATGACGACCGCTAGAGACGAGCCGAGGGCCCCGGAGGCAGCCGCCCGGCCGCCCACCGAGGGAGCGTGACCGAACCCCCATGATCATCCGAACCGAGTTCCCGTACGCGACCACCCACGAGGATGTCCGGATCCCGATGCCCGACGGGGTCGGGCTGTACGCCCGCATCTGGCGCCCGGTGACCGACGAGCCCGTCCCGGCCCTGCTGGAGTACCTCCCGTACCGGCTGACCGACTGGACCGCCCCGCGCGACTGGCAGCGCCACCCCTGGTACGCCGGGCACGGCTACGCCTCCGTACGGGTGGACGTGCGCGGCCACGGCTGCAGCGGGGGCCGCCCCGGCGACGAGTACGACGCCCGGGAACTGGCCGACGGGGTCGCGGTGGTGGAGTGGCTGGCGGCGCAGCCCTGGTGCACGGGCGCGGTCGGCATGTTCGGGATCTCCTGGGGCGGCTCCAACGGCCTCCAGATCGCCGCCCTCGCCCCGGAGGCCCTCAAAGCGGTGGTCACCGTCTGCTCCACCGACGACCGCTTCGACAACGACGTCCACTACATGGGCGGCTCGGTCCTGGCCGTCGACATGCACGCCTGGTCGGCCACCATGCTCGCCTTCGCCGCCCGCCCCCCGGACCCGCTCCACGCCGGCGACGGCTGGCGCGCGCAGTGGCTGGACCGGCTGGAGGGCCTGGAACCGCTGGTCCACACCTGGCTCTCGCACCAGACCCGCGACGCCTACTGGCGCCACGGCAGCGTCCGCGAGGACTACGGGGCGGTCCGCGCGGCGGTCCTCGCCGTGGGCGGCTGGCACGACCCCTACCGGGACGCCGTGCTGCGCCTGGCCTCCGCCCTGCCCGCCGGCCGGTTCCGGGGCCTGATCGGCCCGTGGTCGCACCAGTACCCGGACCGCGGGCTGCCGCCCGGGCCGGCGATCGGCTTCCTCCAGGAAACCCTGCGCTGGTGGGACCACTGGCTCAAGGGCACGGACACCGGGGTCATGGACGAACCGCTCCTGCGCGCCTGGATCAGCGACTCGCACCCCCCGGCCACCACCTACGAGGAACTGCCGGGCCGCTGGACCGCCGAGAAGACCTGGCCCTCCCCGTCCGTCGTCCCCGTCTCGTACGGCCTCCAGGGCGCCCCGGTGGCCGTCGCCTCACCCCAGCACACCGGACTGGACGCCGGCCGCTTCGTCCCCTTCGGCAACGAAGCCGACCTCCCGCCGGACCAGCGGGAGGAGGACGCCAAGTCGGCCTGCTTCGAGTTCCCGGTCACGGCCGAGCCGGTGGAGATCCTGGGCCGCCCCTCGGTCACCCTGCGGCTGCGCATGGACGTCCCGTACGGCCAGGTCGTGGCCCGGCTCTGCGACGTCGCCCAGGACGGCGCCTCGACCCTCGTGACCCGGGGCGCACTGAACCTCTCGGCCCGCCACGGCCGGGACCGGGCCGTCCCCTGGCCCGCGGGGGCGTGGGAGGACGTCACCTTCGACCTGAACGCCATCGGCCACCGCTTCCCCGCGGGCCACCGCATCCGCCTCTCCCTCTCCTCGGCCTACTGGCCCTGGATCTGGCCACGGGCCGGCTCGGAGGCGGGCTGGACCCTCGACCCCGCGGGCAGCACCCTGGAACTCCCGATCCGCGCGGCCTCCGCCTCGACCGAGGGGATCGTCTTCGAAGCCCCGGAACAGTCCGCACCCCTGGGCGTCTCCTTCCCCGCCACCCTGGACGATCCCCGCCCGGAACGCCTGGTCGTACGGGACGTCGCGCGCGGCACCTGGCGCCTGGAGGTGGACCCCCGGTACGGCGGCACCCGCGTGTACCCGGACGGGCTGGAGTACGAGGAGGACGCGCAGGAGGTGTACGAGATCCAGCAGTCGGACCCCCTCTCCGCCCGCACCCGCTCCGACTGGCGCATCCGGCTCCACCGGCCGGAACTGGGCTGGGACGTACAGGTGGAGACCCACTCGACCATCTCGTGCGACGAGGGCGGCTTCGTGACGTCGAACGAGGTCGTATGCCGCGAGGCGGACGAAATCCTCTACCACCGCACCTGGCAACGCCGCCTGCCACGTGCGGCGGGGTGAGGCGTAGCGATCCGGGGCGGGCCCTGGCCCCGAACCACCGCCGCCGCACTGTGCCAGTCGCCCGCGCCCCGGTCCGGGCAGGCGGGCGGGCAGTCACCGCCCCGCCCCCTCCCCTCGCAGGGGCGATGGCGAGCCCGCGCCCCTCACCCGTACAACCGCTCCAGAACCACCGCGATCCCGTCCGCCTCGTTCGACAGGGTCACCTCGTCCGCCACCGCCACCAGTTCCCGGTGGGCGTTCGCCATCGCCACCCCGTAGGCCGCCCAGCCGAACATGGGGACGTCGTTCGGCATGTCGCCGAAGGCGATCGTCGACGAGGCCGGCACCCCCAGCGCCTCCGCCGCCCGTGCCAGCCCGCTCGCCTTGTCGATGCCCGGCGGCTGGAGTTCCACCGTGTGCTCGCCCGCCATCGTGACGTTCACCAGATCACCCACCACCGACCGCGCCACCCGCGTCAGCTCGTCGTCGTCCAGCCGCGGGTGCTGGAGCAGCACCTTCGTGATGGGAGCCGACCACAAGTCGCCCCTCTTCGGCACCCGGACGGTCGGAAGGTGCGGGTGCCACATCCGGTAGCCCGGCCCTATCAGCATCTCCGCGTCCAGGCCCTCCTGGTTGACCGCCGTGTACACCTCCCCGATCTCCGCCTCGATCTTGCCGAGGGCCACCTCGGCCAGCCCCCGGTCCATGGAGACGGAGTGCAGCAGCAGTCCGCGCGCCGCGTCGTACACCTGCGCGCCCTGCCCGCACACCGCGAGCCCCGTATACCCAAGGTCGTCCAGGACGTGCCGGATCTGGGGGACCGGGCGGCCGGTGACGACGATGTGCCGGGCGCCGGCCGCGCGCGCCGTCGCGAGCGCCGCGCACGAGCGGGCGGAGACGGTGTCACCGGCGCGCAGCAGAGTCCCGTCCAGGTCGGTGGCGATCAAGGTATAGGGGAGGGCGGAAGTCACGGCGCCAAGGATACGGACCCCCTTGGACAAGTCCTACAAATAGCGCCCGAATCCGGCCTCCCACAGACCCCACCCGCCCCGTAACGTGTCAACCAGCCCCCAGGCCCCCCAGGACACCCGGGTCACCCCCGGACCGCGTCGAAAGCGAGGCAGTACCCCATGCCGCAGCAGAGCCCCCTCGATGTCCCCGAGGGCGACCCGTTCGGGCCGCACAACCTCCCGTACGGCGTCTTCTCCACCCCGGAGGAGCCGCAGCGCCGCCGGGTCGGTGTCCGGATCGGCGGGTACGTGCTCGACGCGGGGGCCGTGGCCGTCGCGCTCGGCTCCCCGTACGCCGGCCTGCTCGCCCAGGGTTCGCTCAACCCGCTGCTGGCCGCGGGCCGCACCGCCTGGCGCGACGTGCGCCGTGCGCTGACCGCCTGGGTCACCGACCCCGGCCACCGCGAGACGGTCGAGCCGCACCTGCTGCCGCTGGACGGGGTCGAGCTGCACCTTCCGTACGAGGTCGCCGACTACGTCGACTTCTACGCGAGCGAGCACCACGCCACCAACGTCGGCCGCATCTTCCGCCCGGACGGGGACGCGCTCACCCCCAACTGGAAGCACCTGCCCATCGGTTACCACGGCCGCTCGGGCACGATCGTCGTCTCCGGCACGGACGTCGTACGCCCCTCCGGCCAGCGCAAGGCGCCCACCGACCCGGCGCCCGTCTTCGGCCCGTCCGTCAAGCTCGACATCGAGGCCGAGGTCGGCTTCGTCGTCGGCACCCCGTCCGAGCTGGGCAGCCCGGTCGCCCTCGCCGACTTCGAGGACCACGTCTTCGGCCTGTTCCTCCTCAACGACTGGTCGGCCCGCGACATCCAGGCCTGGGAGTACGTGCCGCTGGGCCCCTTCCTCGGCAAGTCCTTCGCCACCTCCGTCTCCGCCTGGGTGACCCCCCTGGAGGCCCTGGACGCGGCCCGTGTGGCCCCGCCCGCCCGGGACTTCCCGCTCCTGCCGTACCTCGACGACTCCGCCACCGACCGCCCCGGCGGCTTCGACCTGCACATCACCGTGTCCATCAACGGGCAGGAGGTGGCCCGGCCGCCGTTCGCCTCCATGTACTGGACCGCCGCCCAGCAGCTGGCCCACATGACCGTCAACGGCGCCTCCCTGCGCACCGGTGACGTGTTCGGCTCCGGCACCGTCAGCGGTCCGGAGGTCGACCAGCGCGGCTCCCTGCTGGAGCTCACCTGGAACGGCCGCGACGCCGTCGAGCTCGCCGACGGCAAGCGCACCTTCCTGGAGGACGGCGACACCGTCACCCTCACCGCCTGGGCCCCCGGCGCCGACGGCACCCGCGTCGGCCTCGGCGAGGTCACCGGCCGCATCGTGGGCACCCGCTAGTCCACCCCGTGAACGGCGGGGTGGCGGATCTTCCCGCCACCCCGCCGAAACCGCAGGTCACAGCCCTGCCGCCGAAGTCTTCAGTGGCGCAATACCGCCGCAACACGATTCACCGCGCACCGCCGGTACGTTCCCTGCCATGCCAGCCGAACGGACCTCCCCGCACACCGCCCCGGTCGCCGCCGCGCGCCGCCGGCGGCTGCGCGCGGACCAGGCGCGCCAGCTCGCCGACCTGCTGCGCCACCAGATCCTGACCGGCGGCTACCCCGGCGGGACCCTCCCCCTGGAGGACGTCCTCGCCGCCGACTACGGCGCCGGCCGCAACACCGTCCGCCAGGCCCTCGACCTGCTGCGCGGCGAACGCCTCGTGGAGCGCCGCCCCGGGGTCGGGACCGTCGTGGTCTGCGAGAAGTACCCGCACGGCCTGGACCGGCTCCAGGGCCTGGCCGAAACCCTGCACGAGCACGGCGAGGTCACCAACGAGGTGCGCACGGCGGGCCCCGTCCGCGCCCCCGCCCCCGTCGCCCGCCGTCTGGGCCTGCCCGAGCACGCCGACGTCCTCTACATCGAGCGGCTGCGCCGGCTGAACGGCCTGCCGCTCTCCCTCGACCTCACCTACGTCCCCCTGGACATCGGCGCCGGGCTGCTCGGCTGCGACCTGGAGCACACCGACGTCTTCCGGCTGCTGGAGCGGCTCAGCGGGCAGCCCCTCGGCCATGCCGAGATCACCGTGGAGGCCGTCAACGCCGACGCGCACTCCGCCGCCGTCCTCCACGCCCCGCGCGGGGCCGCCGTCCTGATGCTGGAGCGGCTCACCCACCTCGCCGACGGACGGCCCGTGGACCTGGAGTTCATCCGCTTCCGCGGCGACCGGATCACCATGAGCGGCCTGCTGCACCGCGCCGTCTGAACCCCACCGCGCCCTCCCCCTCCCCCCTTTCCCTCCCCCCTTTCCGGAGACAGCCATGCCCGTGGTCCCCCAGCGCGCCGACGTGCCCGTCACCATCGACGAATCCCTGTGCATCCAGGGCTGCACCCTCTGCGTCGACATGTGCCCCCTCGACTCCCTCGCGATCCGCGAGAGCGACGGCACGGCGTACATGCACGTCGACGAGTGCTGGTACTGCGGCCCCTGCGCCGCGCGCTGCCCCACGGGCGCGGTGACCGTCAACATGCCCTACCTGCTCCGGTGAAAGGCCCCCAGCCCATGCGCGCCCCCCTCACGCCCGCGCTCGCCCTGCTGCTCCTCACTCCGCTCGCCACGGCCTGCGGCGCCGAGGCCTCCGGCGCCGACGGCGGCTCCGCGAAGACGGTCACCGTGAACGTCGGCTACCAGTCCAAGACCATCAACACCGTCACCGCCGGCACCCTGCTGCGCTCCCTCGGCTACTTCGAGGAGGAACTGGCGGCGCGCGGCAAACGCGACGGGGTCACCTACAAGGTGGACTGGCAGGACTACGCCACGGGAGCCCCGATCACCGCCCAGATGACCGCCGGGAAGATCGACATCGGCTCGATGGGCGACTTCCCGCTCCTCATCAACGCGGCCCGCGGCAAGGAACTGCGCCAGCCCACCCGGCTGGTCTCCGTCACCGGCTACAACCTGCGCGGCGGCCTCAACACCGTGGTCACCGCCCCCGATTCGAAGCTGGAGTCCCTCGCGGACCTGCGCGGCAAGAAGGTGTCCACCAGTGTGGGTTCCGCCGCCGACGGCACCCTCGTACGGGCCCTCCAGCGTGCCGGGATCGACCCCGACCAGGGCATCCAGAAGCTCAACCAGCAGCCCAGCGTGGGCGCTTCGGCCCTCCAGGCGGGCAGCGCGGACGCCCTCTCGCAGTTCGTGGCCTGGCCGGGGCAGCTGGCCTTCGAGGGCAAGGCCAAGGCCCTGTACGACGGGGCGGAGCTGAACCTTCCGACCTTCCACGGGGTCACCGTGCGGGAGAAGTTCGCCGCCGGGCGGCCCGGGGTGCTGGACGACTTCCTGCGCGCCCAGCGCCGGGCGACGGAGTACCTGCGCAGCCGGCCGGTGGCCGCCGCGGAGTCGGTGGCCAAGGAGACCGGCCTGCCGGCGGAGGTCGTCTACCTCTACAACGGCGCGGGCGGCATCGCCACCTTCGACCCGGCGCTGCGCCCGGAGCTGATCGAGGCGCTGAAGCAGGACCTGCCCGTGCTGAAGGACGCCAAGCTGGTCGGGGACGTGGACGTGGACGCGTTCGTGGACCCCGAGCCGCTCGGGCGCCTCGCGGCGGCGGGCGGGCCGGCGTACCCGGCCGCGACGGCGGCCCGGCCGGAGCTGTGGCTCAAGGGGGAGGCGGCCACGAAGACGTACGACTCCCCGCGCGAGCTGCTCCGGGCGGTGCGCGGGGCGCAGGTCCGGGCGGCGTACGTACCGGACGCGGTGACGGGCACGCTCTGGTTCGCCGACCGGGCCGTGTGGGTCGCGGAGGGCACGGAGCTGCGGGCGTTCGTCACGGCGGCGGGAGCGCGGGCGTACGCCGGGCAGCACCAGGGGTCCGGGGCACGGATCGTGAGCTGGGCCGAGGCCACCGGGATCGCCGGATGACCCCCGGCCGGCGGGCGCTGCGCGCGGGCTCGCTCGTGGCGGCACTGCTGCTGTGGCAGGCGCTGACCTCGCTGGACGTGAACCTCTGGCTGCGGTTCGAGCAGTTCCCGACGGCCGGGGAGGTGGCGGCCGAGCTGGTCCGGCGGGCCCAGCGGGGCACCTACTGGACGGACCTGGCGGACAGCCTGCGCCGCATCGTGACGGGGTTCGCGCTGGCGGCCGTCCTGGGCGTGGCCGCGGGCACGGCGATCGCGCGCTCGCGGCTCGTGTCGGACCTGCTGGGGCCGGTGCTGGAGGTGCTCCGCCCGGTCCCGGCGATCGCACTCGTGCCGGTGGCGATCCTGCTCTTCCCCTCGAACGAGCAGGGGATCGTCTTCATCACCTGCGCGGCGGCGTTCTTCCCGGTGCTGGTCTCGACGCGGCACGCGGTGGTGGCGCTGTCCCCGGTGTGGGAGGAGGCCGTGCTGACGATGGGCGGCGGGCGGTGGCGGGTGCTGCTGTCGGTCGTCCTGCCGGGGGCCCTGCCGGGCGTGTTCGGGGGGCTGTCGGTGGGGATCGGGGTGTCGTGGATCTGCGTGATCTCGGCCGAGATGATCTCCGGGGAGTACGGGGTCGGGTACCGGACCTGGCAGGACTACACGGTGGTGGACTACCCCGGGGTCTTCGTCGGCATGGCCACGATCGGGGCACTGGGCTGGCTGACGGCGACGGCCGTCGAACGCCTGGGCCACCACCTCACGTCATGGCTCCCCCGCCCGCCCTCGGCCCCACCGGCCCGCCCGGCCGGGGCGGGGGCGGCCAGGCCCCGGGCTGCCCGCCGGGCCTCGACCCGAGCTGCCCGCCGCACCCCGACCCCGCGACCCGCCCCGGCCACCGCTGGGGGTGCCCCCAGCGCCCCAAGCGCCGGCGGGGCTGAGGATTCGCTGCGCGCGTCCCAGCCCGCGCGGCGATTGAGCGCACCCGGCGCCGCCGACCCCACAGCCCGCCCGGCGCTTGAGGGCAGCGGGGTCCGGGGCGGAGCCCCGGGGAACGGGCGAAGGGCGGGTAGGGGAACCGCCCCGCAGGGCACCACCAGCGAAGGGACCACGACATGAGCACCCCGCCCACCCCGAACGGGCACGGCACCACCGTCGCCCCACCCGGAGCCCACCCCGGACACGGCACCACCCTGGCCCCACCCCGAGCCCCCCTCGGGCACGGCGCCGCCCTCGCCCTGCGCGGAGCCCGGCTCGGGCACCCCGTCGGGGGTGCGGTCCTCGACGGGGTCGAGCTCAGCGTCGAGCCCGGTGAGGTGCTGGCCGTCGTCGGCCCCTCCGGCTGCGGGAAGTCGACGCTGCTGCGGACCCTCGCCGGCCTGCTGCCCCCGCTCGCGGGCGAGGTGACCCAGGACGGCCGGCCCGTCACCGGCCCCGGCGCAGACCGGGCGCTGGTGTTCCAGGACGACGCCCTGCTCCCCTGGCGGACCGTCCGCGCCAACGTCGAACTGCCCCTGCAGATCAAGAAAGTGCCGCGCACCGAACGGCGCCGGACCGCCACCGGCTGGCTGGAGCGCGTCGGGCTCGCAGAGCACGCGCACAAGCTCCCGCACCAGCTCTCCGGCGGCCAGCGCCAGCGCGTCCAGCTGGCCCGGGCCCTCGCCCCGCGCCCCCGGGCCGTCCTGATGGACGAACCCTTCGGCGCGCTCGACGCCCACACCCGCGCCGGCATGCAGGACCTCCTCGTGGACGTCCTGGCCGGCACCGGCGCCACCGTCGTCTTCGTCACGCACGACGTGGACGAGGCCCTCCACCTGGCCGACCGGGTCGCCCTGCCGGCCACCGGCGAGGTGCTCCCCGTACCCGCCCCGCGCGACCGCGCCGCCGCCCACCCGGAGCTGCGCGCGCACATCCTCGCTTCCCTCTAGAAAGGCACCACACCGTGGACATCCCCGCGATCGGCGACGCCGAGGAACTCTCCTGCGACGTCCTCGTCATCGGCGGCGGCACCGCCGGCACGATGGCCGCGCTGACCGCCGCCGAGCGCGGGGCCCGCGTCCTGCTGCTGGAGAAGGCCCACGTACGCCACTCCGGCGCCCTCGCCATGGGCATGGACGGGGTCAACAACGCCGTCGTGCCCGGCCGCGCCGAACCGGACGACTACGTCGCCGAGATCACCCGCGCCAACGACGGGATCGTCGACCAGTCCACCGTCCGCCAGACCGCCACCCGCGGCTTCGCGATGGTGCAGCGGCTGGAGTCGTACGGGGTGAAGTTCGAGAAGGACGAGCACGGCGAGTACGCGGTGCGCCGGGTCCACCGCTCGGGCTCGTACGTCCTGCCCATGCCGGAGGGCAAGGACGTCAAGAAGGTGCTCTACCGGCAGCTGCGCCGCCGCGAGATGCGGGAGCGGATCCGCATCGAGAACCGGGTGATGCCGGTCCGGGTCCTCACCTCGCCGGAGGACGGCCGGGCGATCGGGGCCGCGGGCTTCCACACCCGTACCGGCGCCTTCGTGACCGTCCGGGCGGGCGCGGTGATCCTGGCGACCGGCCCCTGCGGCCGGCTCGGGCTGCCGGCGTCGGGGTACCTGTACGGGACGTACGAGAACCCGACCAACGCCGGGGACGGGTACGCGATGGCGTACCACGCGGGCGCGGCGCTGACCGGGATCGAGTGCTTCCAGATCAACCCGCTGATCAAGGACTACAACGGCCCGGCGTGCGCGTACGTCGCCAACCCCTTCGGCGGCTACCAGGTCAACCGGCACGGCGAGCGCTTCGTGGACTCCGACTACTGGTCGGGGCAGATGATGGCGGAGTTCGCGGCCGAACTCGCCTCGGACCGGGGGCCGGTGTACCTGAAGCTCAGCCACCTCCCCGAGGAGTCGGTGGCCGCGCTGGAGTCGATCCTGCACACGACGGAGCGGCCGACGCGCGGCACCTTCCACGCGGGGCGCGGCCACGACTACCGCACGCACGACATCGAGATGCACATCTCGGAGATCGGGCTGTGCGGGGGGCACTCGGCGTCCGGCGTACGGGTGGACGACCACGCCCGCACCACCGTGCCCCGGCTGTACGCGGCCGGGGACCTGGCCTCCGTACCGCACAACTACATGATCGGGGCGTTCGTCTTCGGCGATCTGGCGGGCGCGGACGCCGCGCGGTACACGGCGTACGAGGGCGAGCTGCCGGCGGAGCAGCTGGCGGCGGCCCACGAGCTGGTCTACCGGCCGCTGCGCAACCCGGACGGGCCGCCGCAGCCGCAGGTGGAGTACAAGCTGCGGCGGTTCGTCAACGACTACGTGGCGCCGCCGAAGACGGGCGCGCGGCTGTCGCTGGCGGTGGAGGCCTTCGGCCGTATGGAGGCGGAGATCGCGGGGATGGGGGCGACCACCGCCCACGAGCTGATGCGCTGCGCGGAGGTGTCGTTCATCCGGGACTGCGCGGAGATGGCGGCACGGGCCTCGCTGGCGCGGACGGAGTCCCGCTGGGGGCTCTACCACGAGCGGCTGGACCATCCGGAGCGGTCGGACACGGACTGGCTGTACCACCTGGACCTGCGCAAGTCGGCTTCGGGCGCGATGGAGTTCACGGCCCGGCCGGTGGAACCGTACGTGGTCCCGGTCCCGGAATTCACCCCGCCGGGCGGCCCGTCACGGCCCCTGGGCGAGGTCACCCTGACCAGCGTGGCCAAGGCGGGCCCGTCCCGACCCGGCGCCGCCCCGGCCCTGCCCCGCACCGCCGGAGCCGAAGCCGCCCGGCCCGGCACGGGTCCCGGGACGGCACCCCCCGCCCCGAGCACCCCCCTCCCGGCCCCCCGGGCGACAGACCCCGCAGCGGCCGAGCCCACGGCAGCCGGACCCACGGCGGCCAGCCCCGCGGCGGCCGGGCCCGATCCGGTGGCCGAGGCCCCGGCGGCCGGGGACGGGGGCGGGGCCTCGCCGCGGATCCTGGAGTTGCTCGGGCTCGTCGAGGAGGCGCCCGAGCTGGGGGTGTTGCGGGGTTATCTCGCCGACCCGGATCCCGCCGTGCGGAGTGCCGCCGTCGCCGTCGTCGGGGAGACCGTGCCCGCCGGGGCGGGGCCCGCGCTGGCCGAGCGGCTGCGGGACGCCGACCCCGGCGTGCGGGCCGCCGCCGCGGGGGCGCTGCGGGAGCTGCTGGAGGTGCTGCCGGGTGACCCGGGCCTGGACGCCGGGCTGCGGGAGGCCCTGGCGGTGGCCGACCGGGTGGTACGGGCGGCCGCCCTGGAGGGGCTGCGCGCGCTGCGGCTGGGGGATGCCCCGCTGTACGCGCGGTTCCTGGCCGACCCGGATACGGAGGTCCGGGTGCACGCCGTGCGGGCGTTGGTCTCGGTGGACGCGCTCGCGGAGCTGGCGACGGCCGCCGGGGACGGGGCCCGCGAGGTACGGGTGGCCGTCGCTAAGGGGCTCGCGGCGGTCGCCGCCCCGGGGGCCGGGGTGCGGTCCGCGCTGGGGCCGCTGCTCGGGGACCCGGACCCGCTGGTGCGCGCGGCCGCACTGGGGGCCCTCGCTTCCACCGGCTGCCCGCCCCCGTACGCGGACACCGCCGCGGCGGCGCTGGCGGATCCCGCCTGGCAGGTCCGCGCGGGAGCGGCGGCCGCGCTGTCGGCGGCCGACGCGGGGGCCGCCGTACCGGCGCTGGCGGCCACCCTGGCCGCCGACCCCGAGGCGGACGTCCGCAAGGCGGCGGTCCTGGCGCTACTGGCCCACCGGGACGCCCCCGGGGCCCGCAAGGCCCTGGCCTCCGCCGTAACCGACCCGGACGCCGACGTCCGCGCCTACGCCACCCGCGCCGCCTGACCCCGTGGTCAGGTCCGCCAACGGCGGCCGGCCAGGGCCGGGGCAGCAGGCCGGTCACGTGCCGGCCCCGGGCCCGCCGCCTCGGTCGGGCGCAGGAGTCCGAAGGCTGGGTTCCGCTGCGCCCAGAGCGGGGCCGCGCCGGCTGACCGTCAGGCCGGTCGGTTGCCCCCGGCGGCGACCGACCGGGCCCCGGGGGCCGGCCACGCCGCAAGGAACGGCCGCGCCACCGCCACCCACCCGGCCCGCCCGGGCGCCCACACACCACCCACCCCGCCCGCCCGGGCCGCAGCCGCCCCGGCGCCGGGGCCGGCGGTGCGACGGAGCCCGGGTCGGAGGCGGCCCCCCGTCCGGGAGGAGTAGCCGTACGCCGCTCGCGCCGCCTGAGTGGCGGGGCCCGGGGGGTGAGGTGACGCTGCCTGCATGGCCCCTCGTACCGGCAGAATCGCCCCCCTCGCCCTCGCGGCCGCCGCGACCCTGGCGGTCGCGCCGTCGGCCCCGGCGGTGGCCGCCGCGCCCTCGCCCCGGCTCGCGCCCTCCGCCCAACTGGCCCTCGCCTACACGGCGACCGCCAAGTACCACCGGCACGCCACCGCCGTAGCCGCCGGGTACGTGCCCGACCAGTACTGCGTCGTGGACCCGAACGGCGGGCCCGGGGCGCTGGGTTACCCGCACTTCAACCACGCCTACGACGGCTCCGTCGACCCGAAGAAGCCCACCGCCCTGCTCTACGAGGGCGACGGCAAGGGCCACTGGCGTCTGGCGGGGCTCGAATGGATGGTCGTCGACAAGGACGGCCGGCTGGACACCGACGACGACCGCCCCTCCCTCTTCGGCGAGCCCTTCCGGGGGCCGCTGCCCGCCCGCTACAAGGGCCAGAAGGTGCACTACTCGCTGCACCTGTGGCTGTGGAAGGCCAACCCGGCCGGCCGCTTCGAGCCCTTCAACCCGAGGGTCGCCTGCCGTCCCGGCACCACCCGCCCCCGCCCGGTGGCCCCGGCGACGACCCCCTCCCCCGCCGTCACGTCCCCGTAGCGACCCCCGTTCGGCGGCCCGCCGCGTGCACGGCCCGCGCACCGCCGGGATGGTGGACGAAAGCCCCTCCGGGACCCGAACACCAGGAGCTCCCATGCCCGTATCCCGCGGCCTCAAGTCCCTGTCCGCGTGTGCCGTCGCCGCCGCGTCCATCACACTGGCCGCCCTCCCCCCGGCCCACGCCGTGGACGGTCCGGCACCCGACCCGCACGACGCGAAGGCGATGCGCGACATGGCCACGGCGATCGCGGTGACCGCCAAGTACGTGGACGAACGCGAGGCGATCAAGGACGGGTACGTCCCGCACGGCCGGCAGTGCATGACCAACCCCTTCGGGGTGGGGGCCATGGGCTACCACTACGTCAAGGAGGCCAACTGGGGTTCGACGGACCCCGCCAGGCCGACCGCGCTCCTCTACAGCACGGAAAAGGACCGCAACGGCCGCCGCAAGCTCCAGACGGTGGAGTGGATGTCCGCGGACCGGGACCAGGACCTGAAGACCACCGACGACCGGCCGACCATGTTCGGCCTGCCCTTCGACGGGCCCATGCCCGGCCACTGGGAGGGCATGCCCAAGCACTACGACCTGCACATGTGGGCGTACAAGGACAACCCGGCGGGCCGCTTCCACAACTGGAACACGGCCCTCAAGTGCCCCGGCACCACCGCCTCCACCGCGCCCGACCCGAAGCACGCCGCCCACGGTTAGCACCCCGACGCAACGCGGGCCCGGCTCCCCCGAGGGGAGCCGGGCCCGCGGCCTGTGACGGGGTCAGCGCACGAACGTGCTCGCGTGTCCGGCCAGGTCCAGGAAGTACTGCGGCGCCAGGCCCAGTACCAGGGTGACGGCGACGCCGACCGCGATGGTCGTCATCGTCAGCGGCGAGGGCACCGCCACCGTCGGGCCGTCGGCCTTCGGCTCGCTGAAGAACATCAGCACGATCACCCGGATGTAGAAGAACGCGGCGATCGCCGACGAGATGACACCGACGACGACCAGCGCCCCGGCACCGCCCTCCGCGGCCGCCTTGAACACGGCGAACTTCCCGGCGAAGCCGGAGGTCAGCGGGATACCGGCGAAGGCCAGCAGGAACACCGCGAAGACGGCCGCGGTGAGCGGCGAACGCCGCCCCAGGCCCGCCCACTTCGACAGGTGGGTGGCCTCGCCGCCCGCGTCGCGCACCAGCGTGACCACCGCGAACGCGCCGATCGTCACGAAGGAGTAGGCGCCCAGGTAGAAGAGGACGGACTTGACGCCCTCCGCCGACGTGGCGATCACACCGGCCAGGATGAACCCGGCGTGCGCGATCGAGGAGTACGCCAGCAGCCGCTTCACGTCGGTCTGGGTCACGGCGATCACCGCGCCCGCGAGCATCGTGACGATCGCGACGCCCCACATCACCGGCCGCCAGTCCCAGCGCAGCCCGGGCAGGACCACGTAGAGCAGGCGCAGCAGGGCGCCGAAGGCGGCCACCTTGGTCGCGGCGGCCATGAAGCCGGTCACGGGGGTGGGGGCGCCCTGGTAGACGTCCGGGGTCCACATGTGGAAGGGGACCGCGCCGACCTTGAAGAGCAGGCCCATCAGGATGAGTGCGCCGCCGATCAGCAGCAGCGCGTCGTTGCCCATGGTGGCGGCCAGCGCCGGGTCGATGTCGGCGACCGTGCCGTCCACCACGTCCGCGATCGCGGCGTACGAGACGGAGCCCGCGTAGCCGTAGAGCAGGGCGATGCCGAAGAGCAGGAACGCCGAGGAGAAGGCGCCGAGCAGGAAGTACTTGACCGCCGCCTCCTGCGACATCAGCCGCTGGCGGCGGGCGACGGCGCAGAGCAGGTACAGCGGGAGGGAGAAGACCTCCAGGGCGATGAACAGGGTCAGCAGGTCGTCGGCCGCCGGGAAGATCAGCATTCCGGAGATGGCGAACAGGGCCAGCGGGAACACCTCGGTGGTGGTGAACCCGGCCTTGACGGCGGCCTTCTCGCTGTCGCTGCCCGGTACGGACGCGGCCTGGGCGGCGAAGGAGTCCACCCGGTTGCCGTGCGCCTTCGGGTCGAGGCGGCGCTCGGCGAAGGTGAACACGGCCACGATCGAGGCCAGCAGGATGGTGCCCTGGAGGAACAGCGCCGGGCCGTCGACGGCGAGGGCGCCCATCGCCGCGATGTGCGCCTTGGTGCTCCCGTACCCGCCGGCCGCGAGGGCGACGACCGCCGCGAAGGCCGCGGCGAGGGAGGCGACGGCGAGGAACACCTGGACGTAGTAGCGGGAGCGGCGCGGGACGAAGGCCTCGACGAGGACGCCGAGGACGGCCGCCCCCACCACGATCAGCGTGGGCGCGAGCTGCGCGTACTCGATGTGCGGGGCCGGGATCTTGTCGGCCGGTCCGTTGGCCGCCAGCGTCAGCAGGCCCTGGGCAGCAGTCGCGGCGCTCACTTGACCGCCGCCTTCTTGTCGATGTGCTCGGCTTCCACGGCCACCTCAGGCTTGGGGTCCGTCTTCTTCACGTCCGACAGCGTGTGCTGCACCGACGGGTTGACGATGTCGGTGAGCACCTTCGGGTAGACGCCCAGTCCGATCAGCAGCGCGATCAGCGGGGCGACCACCAGCAGCTCCCGCGGGCGCAGGTCCGGCAGGGAGCGGACCTCCTCCTTCACGGGGCCGGTCATGGTCCGCTGGTAGAGGACCAGGGTGTACAGCGCGGCCAGCACGATGCCGATGGTGGCGATGATGCCGACGACCGGGTACCGGGCGAAGGTGCCGACCAGGACCAGGAACTCGCTGACGAAGGGCGCCAGTCCGGGCAGGGACAGGGTGGCGAGGCCGCCGATCAGGAAGGTGCCGGCGAGTACGGGGGCGACCTTCTGGACGCCGCCGTAGTCGGCGATGAGCCGCGAACCGCGCCGGGAGATCAGGAAGCCGGCGACCAGCATCAGCGCCGCCGTCGAGATCCCGTGGTTGACCATGTACAGCGTGGCGCCCGACTGGCCCTGGGAGGTCATCGCGAAGATGCCCAGGATGATGAAGCCGAAGTGCGAGATCGACGCGTACGCGACCAGCCGCTTGATGTCCCGCTGTCCGACCGCGAGCAGCGCGCCGTAGACGATGCTGATCAGGGCCAGGACGAGGATGACCGGGGTGGCCCACTTGCTGGCCTCGGGGAAGAGGCCGAGGCAGAAGCGGAGCATCGCGAAGGTGCCGACCTTGTCGACGACCGCGGTGATCAGGACGGCGACCGGGGCGGTGGCCTCGCCCATGGCGTTGGGCAGCCAGGTGTGCAGCGGCCACAGCGGGGCCTTGACCGCGAAGGCGAAGAAGAAGCCGAGGAAGAGCAGCCGCTCGGTGTTGGCCGCCATGTCGAGGGTGCCCGCGGCGCGGGCGGCGGCGATCTCCTGGAGGGAGAAGTTCCCGGCGACCACGTACAGCCCGATGACGGCGGCCAGCATGATCAGGCCGCCGACCAGGTTGTAGAGGAGGAACTTGACCGCCGCGTACGAGCGCTGGGCGGCGGCGTTCTCGTCGGAGCCCGCGTGAGCCCGGTCCCCGAAGCCGCCGATGAGGAAGTACATCGGGATGAGCATGGCTTCGAAGAAGATGTAGAAGAGGAAGACGTCGGTGGCCTCGAAGGAGATCACCACCATCGCCTCGACCAGCAGGATCAGGGCGAAGAAGCCCTGGGTGGGACGCCAGCGGGAGGAGTTGGTCTCCAGGGGGTCGGCGTCGTTCCAGCCGGCCCCGATCACGAAGGGGATCAGCAGGGCGGTGAGCGCGATGAGCGCCACCCCGATGCCGTCCACGCCCAGTTCGTAGCGGACGCCGAAGTCGGCGATCCAGGCGTGGGACTCGGTGAGCTGGTAGCGGGCGCCGCCGGGTTCGAAGCGGACCGCGACGAGCACGGCCAGGGCGAGCGTCGCCAGCGAGAACAGCAGCGCGAGC
Organism: Streptomyces sp. NPDC029216; assembly: GCF_040648015.1. Lineage (NCBI taxonomy): Bacteria > Bacillati > Actinomycetota > Actinomycetes > Kitasatosporales > Streptomycetaceae > Streptomyces > Streptomyces sp. NPDC029216. The sequence goes on from NZ_JBEZWL010000030.1 coordinate 24,217, forward strand.
CATTTGGCGGCGGTGCGCTGCTTGGCCGGGACGGCGGCGGTGAGGACCGCGCCGACCGCGGGGAGCGCGGCCGTCACCGTCAGAAGCGGGAAGGTCATGTCACACCGCCCTCATCAGCAGGGTCGCGGCGATCAGGATCGCCGTGCCCCCGAACATCGAGACCGCGTAGCTGCGGGCGTAGCCGTTCTGCAGCTTGCGCAGCCGGCCCGAGAGCCCGCCGACCGAGGCGGCCGTGCCGTTGACCACTCCGTCGACCAGGCTGTGGTCGACGTACACGAGCGAGCGGGTCAGGTGCTCTCCGCCGCGCACGAGCACGACGTGGTTGAAGTCGTCCTGGAACAGGTCCCGGCGGGCCGCCCTGGTGAGGAACGAGCCGCGCGGGGCGACGACCGGGACGGGCTTCCTGCCGTACATCGACCAGGCGATGGCGACGCCGACGGCGAGGACCGCCATGGTGGACAGGGTGACCGTCAGGGCGCCGATCGGCGGGTTGCCGTGCTCGTGCCCGGTGACCGGCTCCAGCCAGTTCAGGAAGCGGTCGCCGATCCCGAAGAAGCCGCCCGCGAAGACCGAGCCGAAGGCCAGCACGATCATCGGGATGGTCATGGACTTCGGGGATTCGTGCGGGTGCGGCATCCGACCGGCCTGGTGCTCGGCGGCCGGCTCGGCGCTGGGCGTCTCGTCGGCGTCGGGGGCCGGCTGCCAGCGCTTCTCGCCGAAGAAGGTGAGGAGCATGACGCGGGTCATGTAGAAGGCGGTGATGCCCGCGCCCAGCAAGGCCGCTCCGCCGAGGATCCAGCCCTCGGTGCCGCCCTTCGCGAAGGCCGCCTCGATGATCTTGTCCTTGGAGAAGAAGCCCGACAGGCCCGGGAAGCCGATGATGGCGAGGTAGCCGAGGCCGAAGGTGACGAAGGTGACCGGCATGTAGGTGCGCAGGCCGCCGTACTTGCGCATGTCCACCTCGTCGTTCATCCCGTGCATGACGGAACCCGCGCCGAGGAAGAGGCCGGCCTTGAAGAAGCCGTGCGTCACCAGGTGCATGATCGCGAAGACGTAGCCGATCGGGCCCAGGCCCGCGGCGAGGACCATGTAGCCGATCTGCGACATCGTCGACCCGGCGAGGGCCTTCTTGATGTCGTCCTTGGCGCAACCGACGATCGCACCGAACAGCAGCGTGACCGCGCCGACGACCGTGACCGCCAGCTGGGCGTCGGGCGCCGCGTTGAAGATCGCGCCCGAGCGGACGATCAGGTAGACGCCGGCGGTGACCATGGTCGCCGCGTGGATCAGGGCCGAGACCGGGGTCGGGCCCTCCATCGCGTCACCGAGCCAGGACTGCAGCGGCACCTGGGCCGACTTGCCGCAGGCCGCCAGCAGCAGCATCAGGCCGATCGCCGTCAGCGTGCCCTCCGACGTCTTGCCGACATTGGCCAGGACCGGACCGAAGGCGAAGGTCCCGAAGGTGGTGAACATGATCATGATGGCGATCGACAGGCCCATGTCGCCGACCCGGTTGACCAGGAAGGCCTTCTTCGCGGCGGTGGCCGCGCTGGGCTTGTGCTGCCAGAAGCCGATCAGGAGGTACGAGGCGAGGCCGACGCCCTCCCAGCCGAAGTACAGCAGCAGGTAGTTGTCGGCGAGGACGAGCAGCAGCATCGCCGCGACGAACAGGTTGAGGTAGCCGAAGAAGCGGCGGCGGCGCTCGTCGTGCTCCATGTACCCGATCGAGTACACGTGGATGAGCGTGCCCACCCCGGAGATCAGCAGGACGAAGGTCATCGACAGCTGGTCGAGCTGGAAGGCGAGGTCCGCCTGGAAGCCCTCCACCGGCACCCAGCTGAACAGGTGCTGGTGCAGGGTGCGGTCCTCGGCGCCGCGCCCCAGCAGGCCGGCGAAGAGGACCACGCCGATCCCGAAGGAGACCGCGGCGAGCAGGGTCCCGAGCCAGTGGCCGGCCTTGTCGAGGCGCCGGCCGCCGCACAGCAGCACCGCCGCCCCGAGCAGGGGCGCCGCCACCAGCAGCGCAATCAGATTCTCCACTGTGAAGGCCCCTTACAGCTTCATCAGGCTGGCGTCGTCGACCGAGGCCGAGTGGCGGGTACGGAACAGCGACACGATGATCGCGAGGCCCACCACGACCTCCGCGGCGGCGACGACCATCGTGAAGAACGCGATGATCTGGCCGTCGAGGTTGCCGTGCATCCGGGAGAAGGCCACGAACGCGAGGTTGCAGGCGTTGAGCATCAGCTCGACGCACATGAACAGCACGATCGCGTTCCGCCGGATGAGCACGCCGGCCGCGCCGATGGTGAACAGCAGGGCGGCCAGGTACAGGTAGTTGACCGGATTCACTTCGAGGCCTCCTCACGGGAGTCGCGGCCGAGGCGCTCCGAGGAGCGCTGCTCCAGCGCCTTGAGGTCGTCCAGGGCCTCGCTGGACACGTCGCGGATCTGACCGCGGGCGCGCAGCGTCTTGTTGACGGTCAGCTCGGACGGGGTGCCGTCGGGGAGCAGCCCGGCGACGTCCACGGCGTTGTGCCGGGCGTAGACGCCGGGGGCCGGCAGCGGCGGGACCTGGACGCCCTCGCGGACGCGCTTCTCGGCGAGCTCGCGCTGGGTGGCGGCCCGCTCGGTGCGCTCGCGGTGGGTGAGCACCATCGCGCCGACGGCCGCCGTGATCAGCAGGGCGCCGGTGATCTCGAAGGCGAAGATGTAACGGGTGAAGATCAGCTGGGCCAGGCCCTCGACGTGCCCGGCGGAGTTGACCCGGCCGAGGCCGTTGAAGTGGGTCAGCTTCGCGTTGGCCAGGCCGGCGATCAGCAGGATGCCGAAGCCGAGCCCGCACAGGGCGGCCAGCCAGCGCTGTCCCTTGATGGTCTCCTTCAGCGAGTCCGCCGCCGTGACGCCGACGAGCATGACCACGAAGAGGAACAGCATCATGATGGCGCCGGTGTAGACGACGACCTGGACCACGCCCAGGAAGTACGCCCCGTTGGCGAGGTAGAAGACAGCGAGGACGATCATCGTCCCGGCCAGGCACAGGGCGCTGTGCACGGCCTTCTTCATCAGGATCGTGCACAGCGCGCCGACGACGGCGACCGTGCCCAGCACCCAGAACTGGAGGGCCTCGCCGGTGGAGGTCGTGGTGGCGGCGGCCGCGATGGCGCTCATGCCCCGACCCCCTCGGCCGAAGCGCCGTTGTCCGCGCCGTTCCCGGCCGGGACCTCGCCCTTGGAGACCGCCACCTGCCGCTCGGTCCCGGGCGCGGCGCCCGTCACCAGGCCCCGGTAGTAGTCCTGCTCGTCCATGCCCGGGAAGATCGAGTGCGGGGAGTCGACCATGCCCTCGGTCAGCCCCGCGAGGAGCTGCTCCTTGGTGTAGATCAGCGACTCACGGCTGGCGTCGGCGAGTTCGAACTCGTTCGTCATCGTCAGCGCCCGGGTGGGGCAGGCCTCGATGCAGAGCCCGCACAGGATGCAGCGGGCGTAGTTGATCTGGTAGACCCGCCCGTACCGCTCGCCCGGGGAGTAGCGCTCCTCCTCGGTGTTGTCCGCGCCCTCCACGTAGATCGCGTCGGCGGGACAGGCCCAGGCGCACAGCTCGCACCCGATGCACTTCTCCAGACCGTCGGGGTGCCGGTTGAGCTGGTGCCGGCCGTGGAAGCGCGGAGCGGTGGTCTTCTGCTGCTCCGGGTACTGCTCGGTGAGGCGCTTCTTGAACATGGCCTTGAAGGTCACGCCGAAGCCGGCCACCGGGTTCTGCCACTTTTCGGACTTCTCGTCAGACACGTCTCAACCCTCCTCTCGGTCACTGTCAGTATTCGTCCCGCCACTGACAATCAGCTCCCGCTCCGCGCGGGGCCGCCTGCGCGGTACGGGTGCCAGGTGCTGGCCGGGCTTGGGCGGTACGGGGAAACCGCCCGCCATCGGGTCGAAGGGCTCGGCGGCCGCGGCCTTCCCGGCCTGCTCGGCCGCCGTCTTCTCCCGCTTGTCGCGGAAGTGGTCGGCGACGGAGGTCAGCAGCAGGATCGTCACGACGGCACCGCCGACGTAGAGCACGATCTCGGAGAAGTCGTAGCGCTCGTTGCGCAGCGCCCGGACGGTGGCGACCAGCATCAGCCAGACCACGGAGACCGGGATCAGCACCTTCCAGCCGAGCTTCATCAGCTGGTCGTAGCGCACGCGCGGCAGCGTGCCGCGCAGCCAGATGAAGAAGAACAGCAGCAGCTGCACCTTGATGACGAACCAGAGCATCGGCCACCAGCCGTGGTTCGCGCCCTCCCAGTACGTGGAGATCGGCGCCGGCGCCCGCCAGCCGCCCAGGAAGAGGGTGACCGAGACCGCCGAGACGGTGACCATGTTGACGTACTCGGCCAGCATGAACAGCGCGAACTTGATGGAGGAGTACTCGGTGTTGAAGCCGCCGACGAGGTCGCCCTCGGACTCCGGCATGTCGAAGGGGGCGCGGTTGGTCTCGCCGACCATCGTGATCACGTAGATGATGAACGACACCGGCAGCAGCACGATGTACCAGCGGTCCGCCTGCGCCTCCACGATCGCCGAGGTCGACATCGACCCGGAGTAGAGGAAGACCGAGGCGAAGGCCGCGCCCATCGCGATCTCGTACGAGATCATCTGCGCGCAGGAGCGCAGGCCGCCGAGGAGCGGGTACGTGGAGCCGGAGGACCAGCCCGCGAGCACGATCCCGTAGATGCCGACCGAGGCCACCGCGAGGACGTACAGCATCGCGATGGGCAGGTCGGTCAGCTGCATCGTGGTGCGCTGGCCGAAGATGGAGACCTCGTTGCCGGACGGGCCGAACGGGATCACCGCGATGGCCATGAACGCCGGGATCGCCGCGATGATCGGCGCCAGGACGTACACCACCTTGTCGGCCCGCTTGACGATGACGTCTTCCTTCAGCATCAGCTTCACGCCGTCGGCGAGCGACTGGAGCATGCCCCAGGGCCCGTGCCGGTTGGGGCCGATGCGCAGCTGCATCCAGGCGACGACCTTGCGCTCCCACACGATGGAGAACAGCACGGTCACCATCAGGAAGGCGAAGCAGAACACCGCCTTCAGCAGGACGAGCCACCAGACGTCCCTGCCGAACAGGGACAGGTCCTCTGCGGCGAGGACGTGCGGCTGCTGCGCCGCGATGTGGGCGAGGCTGGTCACGCCAGCACCTCCTTGGCGGGGGCGGCCGGAGCCGGCGCCGGTCCGATGCGGACGAGGGTGCCGGGCAGGGCGCCGGTGTCGGCGAGGACGCCGGAGCCGGTGGAGTTCAGGGGGAGCCACACGACCCGGTCGGGCATCTCGGTGATCCGCAGCGGGAGTTCCACCGAGCCGGCCGGACCGGTGACGGCGAGGACGTCGCCGTCCTTGACGCCGGTCTCGGAGGCCGTCGCCGCCGAGAGGCGGGCCGCGGCCTCGTGCCGGGTCCCGGCCAGGGCCTCGTCGCCCTCCTGGAGCCGGCCCAGGTCCAGCAGCAGCCGGTGCCCGGCGAGTACGGCCTCGCCCGCGCCGGGCCGGGGCAGCGCCACCGTGTCGGTGGACCGCTCGGGGGCGAGGTCGCCCTCCCACGGGCCGAGCCGCTCCAGCTCCCGCCGTACGGCGTGCACGTCGGGCAGGCCGATCGGCCGGCCGGCGGCGTCGGCCAGCATGTGCAGCACGCGGGCGTCGGCCGGGGCGAGCCGGCGGGTCATCTGGTCGGGCTTGAGGGCGGCCTCGAACGGCCGGACCCGGCCCTCCCAGTTGATGAACGTGCCCGCCTTCTCCGCGACGGCCGCGACCGGCAGGACCACGTCCGCGTGGTCGGTGACCTCGCCGGGCCGCAGCTCCAGGGAGACCACGAAGGCCTCCTTGAGCGCGGTACGGGCCCGCGCCGGGTCCGGCAGGTCGCCGACCTCGACGCCCGCGACCAGCAGCGCGGCCAGCTCGCTGGTCGCCGCGGCCTCGACGATCTGCCCGGTGTCGCGGCCGTAGCGGTGCGGCAGCGCCTCCAGCCCCCAGGCGGCGGAGACCTCGTCGCGGGCCCGCGGGTCGGTGGCCGGGCGGCCGCCCGGCAGCAGCGACGGCAGCGCGCCCGCTTCGATCGCGGCCCGCTCCCCGGCCCGGCGCGGGATCCACACCAGCCGGGCCCCGGTCGCGGTGGCCGCCCGTACGGCGGCGGTCAGCGCGCCGGGCACCCCGGCGAGCCGCTCCCCGACCACGATCACGGCGCCCGGCCTGCGCAGCGCCTCGGCGGCGTCGGAGCCGCCCGCCTCCAGCCCGGTGCGGGAGGCGAGGGCGTCCAGCCACTCGGGCTCGGTGCCGGGGGCGGCCGCCAGCAGGGTGCCGCCCGCCTTGGTCAGGCCCCGGGTGGCGAACGGTGCGAGCGCGTACGTCTTCTGGCCCCGCTTGCGGTGGGCCTTGCGCAGCCGCAGGAAGACCCCGGGGGCCTCCTCCTCGGCCTCGATGCCCACCAGCAGGACGGCCGGGGCCGCCTCCAGGGAGGCGTACGTGACGCCCGTGCCGTCGAGGTCCTTGCCGGTGCCGGCCACCGAGGCGGCCAGGAACTCGGTCTCCTCCGCGCTGTGCACCCGGGCCCGGAAGTCGATGTCGTTGGTGTCGAGCACCACCCGGGCGAACTTGGCGTACGCGTAGGCGTCCTCGACGGTCAGCCTTCCGCCGGTCAGGACCCCGGCCCGGCCGCGCGCGGCGGTGAGCCCGGCGGCCGCGGCCTCCAGGGCCTCGGGCCAGCTCGCGGGTGCGAGGACCCCGTCCGCCCCGCGCACCAGCGGGGTGGTCAGCCGGTCCGGGCGCTGCGCGTAACGGAACGCGAAGCGGCCCTTGTCGCAGATCCACTCCTCGTTGACCTCGGGGTCCTCGGCGGCGAGCCGGCGCATCACCTTGCCGCGCCGGTGGTCGGTCCGGGTCGCGCAGCCGCCCGCGCAGTGCTCGCACACGCTCGGGGAGGAGACCAGGTCGAAGGGGCGGGAGCGGAACCGGTAGGCGGCCGAGGTGAGGGCGCCGACGGGGCAGATCTGGATGGTGTTGCCGGAGAAGTACGACTCGAACGGGTCGCCCTCGCCGGTGCCGACCTGCTGGAGCGCGCCGCGCTCGACCAGTTCGATCATCGGGTCGCCGGCGACCTGGTTGGAGAAGCGGGTGCAGCGCGCGCACAGCACGCACCGCTCGCGGTCCAGCAGCACCTGCGTGGAGATCGCGACGGGCTTCTCGTACGTCCGCTTGTGTCCCTCGAACCGGGATTCGGCGTTGCCGTGCGACATCGCCTGGTTCTGCAGCGGGCACTCGCCGCCCTTGTCGCAGACGGGGCAGTCCAGCGGGTGGTTGATGAGCAGCAGCTCCATCACCCCGCGCTGGGCCTTGTCGGCGACCTCGGAGGTCAGCTGGGTGCGGACGACCATGCCGTCGGTGCAGGTGATGGTGCAGGAGGCCATCGGCTTGCGCTGGCCCTCGACCTCGACGATGCACTGGCGGCAGGCGCCGGCCGGGTCGAGGAGGGGGTGGTCGCAGAACCGGGGGATCTCGATGCCGAGCTGTTCGGCGGCCCGGATGACGAGGGTTCCCTTGGGCACGGAGAGTTCGGCGCCGTCGATGGTCAGGGAGACCAGGTCGTCGGCGGGCCGTGCCGGCTTCGCCGCCTCGCCGCCGCCCGCCGGGGCGTTGGTGCTGACGGTCATGCGTTCACCTCGGAGTTCTCGATGGGACCGTCAGCCCAGAGGGTCGACTTCCTCGGGTCGAAGGGACAGCCCTTTCCGGTGATGTGCTGCTCGTACTCAGCGCGGAAGTACTTGAGCGAGGAGAAGATCGGGCTGGCCGCGCCGTCGCCGAGCGCGCAGAAGGACTTGCCGTTGATGTTGTCGGCGATGTCGTTCAGCTTGTCGAGGTCCGCCATGACGCCCTTGCCGGCCTCGATGTCGCGCAGCAGCTGGACCAGCCAGTACGTGCCCTCGCGGCAGGGGGTGCACTTGCCGCAGGACTCGTGGGCGTAGAACTCGGTCCAGCGGGTGACGGCGCGCACCACGCAGGTGGTCTCGTCGAAGCACTGGAGGGCCTTGGTGCCGAGCATGGAGCCGGCCGCGCCGACGCCCTCGTAGTCGAGCGGGACGTCGAGGTGCTCGTCGGTGAACATGGGGGTGGAGGAGCCGCCGGGGGTCCAGAACTTCAGCCGGTGCCCGGGGCGCATGCCGCCGCTCATGTCGAGGAGCTGGCGCAGGGTGATGCCGAGGGGGGCCTCGTACTGGCCGGGGCCGGCGACGTGCCCGGAGAGGGAGTAGAGGGTGAAGCCGGGGGACTTCTCCGTCCCCATCGCCTTGAACCAGTCCTTGCCCTTGTTGAGGATCGCGGGAACCGAGGCGATGGACTCGACGTTGTTGACGACAGTGGGGCAGGCGTAGAGGCCCTCGACGGCGGGGAAGGGGGGACGCAGCCGGGGCTGACCGCGCCGGCCTTCGAGGGAGTCGAGCAGTGCCGTCTCCTCGCCGCAGATGTACGCGCCCGCTCCCGCGTGCACGGTGATGTCGAGGTTGCGTCCGCTGCCGTCGATGTCCTTGCCGAGGTATCCGGCCGCGTACGCCTCGCGCACGGCCTCGTGCAGGCGCCGCAGTACGGGGACCGTCTCGCCGCGCAGGTAGATGAAGGCGTGCTCCGAACGGATCGCGTAGCAGGCGATGATCATTCCCTCGATGAGGGAGTGCGGGTTGGCGAAGAGAAGGGGGATGTCCTTGCAGGTTCCCGGTTCCGACTCGTCCGCGTTCACGACGAGGTAGTGCGGCTTGCCGTCGCCCTGGGGGATGAACTGCCACTTCATTCCGGTGGGGAAGCCCGCGCCGCCGCGTCCGCGCAGTCCCGAGTCCTTGACGTAGGCGATCACCTCGTCCGGGGTCATCGCGAGTGCCTTGCGCAGGCCCTCGTAGCCGTCGTGGCGCCGGTAGGTCTCCAGCGTCCACGACTCGGGCTCGTCCCAGAACGCCGACAGGACGGGTGCGAGCAGCTTCTCCGGGCTCGTGCCGTTCTTTTCGAGTTCCGTCGACACTGACATCACTCCCCTCCCTCGGTACCGGTCTCGGCGCGCGGGCGGACGACCGGGGCGTGCGGGGATTCGCCGCGGGCGATGCGCAGGCCGATCAGTGAGGCGGGGCCCGCTCCGCCGCTCGCCTCGACGGCGCCCTCGCGCTCGTCGGGGAAGCCCGCCAGGATCCGGGCGGTCTCCTTGTACGTGCACAGCGGCGCGCCCCGGGTCGGCTCGACGGGGCGGCCGGCGAGCAGGTCGTCGACGAGGGCCTTGGCGGATTCGGGGGTCTGGTTGTCGAAGAACTCCCAGTTGACCATCACCACGGGGGCGTAGTCGCAGGCCGCGTTGCACTCGATGTGCTCCAGCGTCACCTTGCCGTCGGGGGTGGTCTCGTTGTTGCCGACCCCGAGGTGCTGCTTGAGCTCGTCGAAGATGGCGTCGCCGCCCATCACCGCGCACAGGGTGTTGGTGCAGACGCCGACCTGGTAGTCGCCGGAGGGCTTGCGCCGGTACATCGTGTAGAAGGTGGCGACGGCGGTGACCTCGGCGGTGGTCAGGCCGAGCACCTCGGCGCAGAAGCGGATGCCGGTGCGGGAGACGTAGCCCTCCTCGGACTGCGTCAGGTGCAGCAGCGGCAGCAGCGCGGAGCGGCTGTCGGGGTAGCGGGCGATGACCTCCTGTGCGTCCGCTTCCAGCCGGGCGCGTACCTCGGCGGGGAAGTCGGGGGCGGGGAGCTGCGGCATCCCGAGGCTGACGCCCGTATTCACTGCATCGGCCGTCATCGGTCGACGCCTCCCATCACGGGGTCGATGGAGGCGACGGCGACGATGACGTCGGCGACCTGGCCGCCCTCGCACATCGCCGCCATGGCCTGCAGGTTGGTGAAGGACGGGTCGCGGAAGTGGACCCGGTAGGGGCGGGTGCCGCCGTCGGAGACCACGTGGACGCCGAGCTCTCCCTTGGGGGACTCGACGGCCGCGTACGCCTGCCCGGCGGGGACCCGGAAGCCCTCGGTCACCAGCTTGAAGTGGTGGATGAGGGCCTCCATGGAGGTGCCCATGATGTTCTTGATGTGGTCGAGGGAGTTGCCGAGGCCGTCGGGGCCCAGAGCGAGCTGCGCCGGCCAGGCGATCTTCTTGTCGGCGACCATCACCGGGCCCGGCTCCAGCCGGTCCAGGCACTGCTCGACGATCCGCAGCGACTGGCGCATCTCCTCCAGGCGGATCAGGAACCGCCCGTAGGAGTCGCAGCTCTCGGTGGTGGGGACGTCGAACTCGTAGGTGTCGTAGCCGCAGTACGGGTCGGTCTTGCGCAGGTCGTGCGGCAGGCCGGCCGAGCGCAGGATCGGTCCTGTGGCGCCGAGGGCCATGCAGCCGGCGAGGTCGAGGTAGCCGACGTCCTGCATGCGGGCCTTGAAGATGGGGTTGCCGGTGGCGAGCTTGTCGTACTCCGGCAGGTTCTTCTTCATCGTCTTGACGAACTCGCGCAGCTGGTCGACCGCGCCGGGGGGCAGGTCCTGGGCGAGGCCGCCGGGGCGGACGAAGGCGTGGTTCATGCGCAGGCCGGTGATCAGCTCGAAGACGTCGAGGATGAGCTCGCGGTCCCGGAAGCCGTAGATCATGATCGTGGTCGCGCCGAGTTCCATGCCGCCGGTGGCGATGCACACCAGGTGGGAGGAGAGCCGGTTGAGCTCCATCAGCAGGACGCGGATGACGGTGGCCCGGTCGGGGATCTGGTCGGTGATGCCGAGGAGCTTCTCCACACCGAGGCAGTACGCCGTCTCGTTGAAGAACGGCGTCAGGTAGTCCATGCGCGTGACGAAGGTGGTGCCCTGCGTCCAGTTGCGGAATTCGAGGTTCTTCTCGATGCCGGTGTGCAGGTAGCCGATGCCGCAGCGGGCCTCGGTGACCGTCTCGCCGTCGATCTCCAGGATCAGGCGGAGCACCCCGTGGGTGGAGGGGTGCTGGGGTCCCATGTTGACGACGATGCGCTCGTCGTCCGCCTTGGCCGCGGACTGGACGATCTCGTCCCAGTCGCCGCCGGTGACGGTGTAGACGGTGCCTTCGGTGGTCTCGCGGGAGGCCGCGGGGTCGGCGGCGTTCGGGGTGTGGGACATCAGCTGTACGACCTCCGCTGGTCGGGAGCCGGGATCTGGGCGCCCTTGTACTCGATGGGGATGCCGCCGAGCGGGTAGTCCTTGCGCTGCGGGAAGCCCTGCCAGTCGTCCGGCATCATGATCCGCGTGAGGGCCGGGTGGCCGTCGAAGACCAGGCCGAAGAAGTCGTACGCCTCGCGCTCGTGCCAGTCGTTCGTCGGGTAGACGGAGACGAGCGAGGGCAGGTGCGGGTCGCCGTCGGGCACCGACACCTCCAGCCGGATGATCCGGCCGTGGGTGAGGGAGCGCAGGTGGTAGACGGCGTGCAGCTCGCGGCCCTTGTCGTCGGGGAAGTGCACCCCCGAGACGCCGGTGCAGAGCTCGAAGCGCAGCGCCGGGTCGTCGCGCAGGGTGGAGGCCACCCGCAGGAGGTGCTCGCGCGCGATGTGGAGGGTCATCTCGCCCCGGTCGACGACGACCTTCTCGATCGCGTTCTCCGGGAGCAGGTCCTGCTCCTCCAGGGCGCCCTCCAGCTCGTCGGCGACCTCGTCGAAGTAGGAACCGTAGGGGCGGGAGCTGGCGCCGGGCAGGGCCACGGTGCGGACCAGGCCGCCGTAGCCGCTGGTGTCGCCGCCGTTCCGGGCGCCGAACATGCCCTTGCGCACGCCGATCACCTCGGGCCCGGTGGCGGCCGCCCGGGGTGCGGGGACGTTGTTGCCGTTGCCGTTCTCCACGGCGGGTTCGTCGCTCACCGCAGGAGCCCCTTCATCTCGATGGTGGGGAGGGCCTTGAGGGCCGCCTCCTCCGCCTCGCGCGCCGCTTCTTCCCGGTTCACGCCGAGCTTGGAGCCCTGGATCTTCTGGTGGAGCTTGAGGATCGCGTCCATCAGCATCTCGGGGCGGGGCGGGCAGCCGGGGAGGTAGATGTCCACCGGGACGATGTGGTCGACGCCCTGGACGATCGCGTAGTTGTTGAACATTCCGCCCGAAGAGGCGCATACCCCCATGGAGATGACCCACTTGGGAGCGGGCATCTGGTCGTACACCTGCCGCAGCACCGGCGCCATCTTCTGGCTGACCCGGCCGGCCACGATCATCAGGTCGGCCTGGCGCGGGGAGCCGCGGAAGACCTCCATGCCGAAGCGGGCGAGGTCGTAGCGGCCGGCGCCGGTGGTCATCATCTCGATGGCGCAGCACGCGAGGCCGAAGGTGGCCGGGAAGACGGATGCCTTGCGCACCCAGCCCGCGGCCTGTTCGACGGTGGTCAGCAGGAAGCCGCTCGGCAGCTTCTCTTCCAGTCCCATGGAAAATTCAGCCCCTCAGTCCCATTCCAGGCCGCCCCGGCGCCAGACGTATGCGTAGGCGACGAAGACGGTGAGCACGAAGAGCAGCATCTCGACGAGCCCGAAGATCCCCAGGGAGTCGAAGGTGACGGCCCAGGGGTAGAGGAAGACGATCTCGATGTCGAAGACGATGAAGAGCATCGCCGTGAGGTAGTACTTGATGGGGAAGCGACCGCCGCCGGCGGGCATGGGGGTGGGCTCGATGCCGCACTCGTACGCCTCAAGCTTCGCCCGGTTGTACCTTTTTGGGCCGATCAGCGTGGCCATGACCACGGAGAAGATCGCAAACCCTGCGCCGATGGCGCCGAGCACGAGGATGGGTGCGTAGGCATTCACGCTCCTCGCTCCTTCCAGTCGTCCTTGACCGTCAGTCGCATGTGAGGCAGTTCACAAGCCAGACTGGTGCGCATCTTATGCCTGCCGGTCTGTGATCTGCGACACGGGTAACAAGACCGAGTTTGTGATCTCCACCACCCGACGAACGATCATGAAGTCCGATGAGTGGTGATCTTCGCACGCAAGGCATCCACATGATCACCAAAGGTGACATCCGACCTCGTCGCCGCAGGTGAAAGCTGGCTTGCACTATCAAAGAGTGGGCCCTACAGGCAAATTGGCTACAGGGCGGCCCGGGTGATAAAGGAACCCGCCTCCCCCGTCCGAGGGGTCCGGCGAGACGAAAGTGGACGGCGCGCTCCGCGCCGGGGGGATGTGCATCCGTTCACGAACCGCACGACTGGTTCACGGTCGGATCACGGACCGGCCACAGCGCCCCCACAGCGGCAGGTAACTGTGACCTGCGACACACTGGATGGGGCCCGCCAAAAGGGGGCTTGGCCATCTGTGCGGGTCGATGGTAGGCGGTGGATCAATTCGGACTTATTACTGAAACCCCATGATCACAGCCTTGTGAAGGGGTGTCCGTTTCGCCCGTTACGGCGTCAATAAGAGGCGCGGCGCGCCCGGTTGCCAGCGTTTTTCCGCAACTGTGGCGCAGACCACGTTTCTTGAAGGAGACCCTGCACCCCTGATAGCGGTTGTCCCATGTCCCACACCGCTCACATACCCAGCCACCGGAAGCCCCGCCGCAGCGCCTCGAAGCTCGCGGTCCGCGCCGGAGTTGCCGGTGGCGTCCTCAGCACCCTGGCGATGGCCGGCACCGCGAGCGCGACCCCGTCCACCGAGCCGGTGGCCGAGACGACGCTGGAGATGCCGGTCCTCAGCCTGGACCTCGGCACCGAGGTCTCCAACGCGGTCAACACGGCCGCCGAGAACACCCGCGTCGCCGCCGTCGAGGCCGCCGTCACCGGCGAGCTGAACGCCCAGGAGGAGAGCGCCCGCACGGGTGCCGCCGCCGAGGCGAAGCAGGCGAAGGAAGACGCCCAGAAGGTCGCCGAGCAGAAGGCGAAGCAGGAGGCCGACCGCAAGGCCGAGGCCGAGCGCGCCACCCGCAGCTCCGGCCGCTCCTCCCTGACCAGCGCCTCCGCCTCCGACGACGGCAGCGGTGCCACCGTCAAGAGCGGCTCCACCAGCGGCCGCTCCTCCGCGACCGGCTCCGCCGCGGCCATCATCAACTTCGCCTACGCCCAGATCGGCAAGGCGTACGTGCTGGGTGCCTCCGGCCCCAACGCGTGGGACTGTTCGAGCCTGGTGCAGGCCGCCTACCGCCAGGCCGGCATCAGCCTGGACCGCGTCTCGCAGGACCAGTCCGCGTCGGGCACCCCGGTCTCGCTGAGCAACCTCCAGCCGGGCGACGTCCTCTACTGGGGCTCCCGCGGCAGCGCGTACCACGTCGCCATCTACGTGGGCGGCGGCAAGTTCGTCGGCGCGCAGAACCCCAGCACGGGCATCGTCGAGCGCCCGATGAGCTACGACATGCCGACCGGCGCCGTCCGCTTCCTCTGACCCACCCGGTCCCCGCGAGGTCCGGTACTCCCCCTCCCCCAGCTACCGCTGGGAGGTGCCCCCAGGGGGCGGAGTACCGGACCTTCGGCATGCCCGGAATCCCGCCCGCCGGACGGCCCGTGCGGAACGCTCCGGAGCCCTGCGAAGATGGACGGCGTACCCGTGCGACCGCAGCGATTCCTGGAGGTGGTGATCCCGTGAGCGGAACCTCGTGCGAGGAGCCCGGCGCCGGCGCGGACACCGCCCTCCCCGCAGCGCTCGGCCTCGGCCTGCTGTCGGTCGGCGGCTGGCTGCTGACCACCGCCCGCCCCTGGCACAAACCCGGCAGCCCCCTGACCCTGGGCCTCGGCTGGACCGTCTCCGGCGCCCTCCTGCTCGCCGGACTCGGCCTGCTGGCCCGCTGCGTGCGCACCGTCCACGGAGCGCCCGAAGGGGCCGAGGAGCCCGCGGACGGCTGAGCCGCCCACCGGAAAGGCCCGGGGGCGGCTCAGGGACGTCCTGGCCCGGCTCAGGCCTTCGGGGCCACCTTCGACAGGCCGTTGATGATGCGGTCCATCGCGTCACCGCCCGTCGGGTCCGTCAGGTTCGCCAGCATCTTCAGCGTGAAGCGCATCAGCACCGGGTGCGTCAGGCCGCGCTGCGTGGCGATCTTCATGACCTTCGGGTTGCCGATCAGCTTCACGAAGGCGCGGCCCAGCGAGTAGTAGCCGCCGTAGGTCTCCTTCAGCACCTTCGGGTAGTTGTGCAGCGCCAGCTCGCGCTGCGCCGGGGTGGCGCGCGCGTGGGCCTGCACGATGACGTCCGCCGCGATCTGGCCGGACTCCATCGCGTAGGCGATGCCCTCGCCGTTGAACGGGTTGACGAGCCCGCCCGCGTCACCGACCAGCAGCAGGCCCTTGGTGTAGTGCGGCTGCCGGTTGAAGGCCATCGGCAGGGCCGCGCCGCGGATCGGCTGCGTCATGTTCTCGGGCGTGTAGCCCCAGTCCTCCGGCATGGACGCGCACCAGGCCTTGAGGACCTCGCGCCAGTCCAGCTCCTTGAACGCGGAGGAGGAGTTGAGGATGCCGAGGCCGACGTTGGACGTGCCGTCGCCCATGCCGAAGATCCAGCCGTAGCCGGGCAGCAGCCGGTCCTGCGGACCGCGCCGGTCCCACAGCTCCAGCCAGGACTCCAGGTAGTCGTCGTCGTGCCGGGGCGAGGTGAAGTACGTGCGCACCGCCACGCCCATCGGGCGGTCCTCGCGCCGGTGCAGGCCCATCGCGAGGGAGAGCCGCGAGGAGTTGCCGTCGGCCGCGACGACGAGCGGGGCGTGGAAGGTGACCGGGGTCTTCTCCTCGCCGAGCTTCGCCTGCACCCCGGTGATGTGCCCGGTGCGCGGGTCCCGGACGGGCTCGCCGACGTTGCAGCGCTCGTACAGGCGGGCGCCGGCCTTCTGCGCCTGGCGGGCCAGGGTCTCGTCGAAGTCGTCGCGCTTGCGGACGAGTCCGTAGTCCGGGAACGAGGCGAGTTCCGGCCAGTCCAGCTGGAGCCGCTGGCCGCCGCCGATGATGCGCAGGCCCTTGTTGCGCAGCCAGCCGGCCTCTTCGGAGATGTCGATGCCCATCGCCACCAGCTGCTTGGTGGCGCGCGGGGTCAGACCGTCACCGCAGACCTTCTCGCGCGGGAACGCCGTCTTCTCCAGGAGCAGGACGTCGAGTCCGGCCTTCGCGAGGTAGTAGGCGGTCGTCGAGCCGGCGGGCCCGGCCCCGACGACGATCACGTCAGCGCGGTGTTCGGAGAGGGGCTCGGTGGGCTCGGTCACTGCGGGGTCTCCCGAAGGCTCGATAAGGGGTGCCCAACGGCACAGGACATGACGCAGTCTAAGCAGCGAGAGAGATCGCGATCCGAAGGGCTGCCCGATGACGACCTCGCCGACGACCCGGCCACCGATGCCGCCACTGCCCGCGGTCCGGCTCCGCGTACCGATCGACGAGGACGCGGCCGCCTGGCACCGCGTCTTCGACGACGCGGACGTGATGGAGTTCCTCGGCGGGCCCGCGGAACCGTCCGTGTACGAGGAGTTCACGGCCCGGCAGCGGATGCACGACGCCCAGCTGGGGCACTGCCTGTGGACGCTGCTGGACGAGGAGGGCGAGGTCATCGGCTTCACGGGCGCACAGCCGTGGCCGGCGGACAAGCCGTGGGGGCCCGTGGGGCGGATCGAGATCGGGTGGCGGCTGGGGCGCGCGGCGTGGGGGAAGGGGTACGCGTACGCGGCTGCGCTGGCCGCGCTCGATCGGCTGCGGGGGGTGGGGGTGGAGGGGGTGTGTGCGGTGATCGATGCCCGTAACGTCCGTTCGGTGGCGGTTGCGGAGCGGTTGGGCATGACGCCGGGGGAGGAACTCACGACCCCGGGCGGCCGCCCGGCCCGCGTGTACGAGCTCGCGCTCACCTGACGTGGCCGGCGGGGCTGGATTTCGCGCAGCGGTGCACGCCCCCTCGGGTCAGAAGATGCTGAGGCCCGTCAGGGTGGTGAAGCGGTCCAGGGCGGTCACGCCTGCTACCGAGTTGCCCTGGGCGTCGAGGCCCGGGCTCCACACCGCGAGGGTGCACCGGCCCGGGACCACCGCGATGATGCCCCCGCCGACCCCGCTCTTGCCCGGCAGTCCCACCCGGTACGCGAACTCCCCCGCCGCGTCGTACGTCCCGCAGGTCAGCATCACCGCGTTGACCTGCTTCGCCTCGCTGCGCGTCAGGAGGCGGGAGCCGTCCGCCCGCAGGCCGTGGCGGGCCAGGAAACGGCCCGCCAGGGCCAGGTCCGCGCAGGTCATCTCGATCGAGCACTGCCAGAAGTAGTGGTCCAGCAGCGCCGGCACGGGGTTGTCGATGTTGCCGTACGAGGCCATGAAGTGCGCCACGGCCGCGTTCCGGTCCCCGTGTTCGTGCTCGGACGCGGCCACCTCCGCGTCGAAGCCGATGTCCGGGTTCCCGCTCTCCTGCCGCAGGAAGTCCAGCAGTTCGCTGCTGGCGTCGCCCGTCAGGGTCTGCAGCCGGTCGGTGACGACGAGCGCGCCCGCGTTGATGAACGGGTTGCGCGGGATGCCGTTCTCGTACTCCAGCTGCACCAGGGAGTTGAACGGGTTGCCGGACGGCTCCCGCCCCACCCGCTCCCACAGGCTGTCCCCGCCCTCCGCGAGGGCGAGGGCCAGCGCGAAGACCTTCGTGATCGACTGGGTGGAGAAGGGGACCCGCCAGTCACCGGTGCCGAAGACGTTGCCGTCGAGGTCGGCGACCGCCATCCCGAACTGCCGCGGGTCCACGCCCGCCAGCGCCGGGATGTACTCGGCCGGGGTGCCGCTGCCGATGAGCGGGGCGACGTCCTCCGCGATCTGCTCCAGGAGGTGCTGGTAGTCCATGGGTGTCACAGGTACCAACGGACGTTACCGGGCCTTGACGCCGCGGTGCAGGGCCACGATGCCGCCGCTCAGGTTGCGCCACGCGACCTTGTCCCAGCCCGCCTTCCGCAGCAGCCCGGCCAGCGCCGGCTGGTCCGGCCACTCGCGGATGGACTCGGCGAGGTACACGTACGCGTCGGGGTTGGAGGACACCGCGCGGGCCACCGGCGGCAGGGCGCGCATCAGGTACTCGGTGTAGACGGTGCGGAACGGCGCCCACGTCGGCTGCGAGAACTCGCTGATGACGACCTGCCCGCCCGGCTTGGTCACCCGGTACAGCTCGCGCAGCGCGGCGTCCGTGTCCTGGACGTTGCGCAGCCCGAAGGAGATCGTCACCGTGTCGAAGACGTCGTCCTTGAACGGGAGCCGGGTCGCGTCGCCCGCCGTCAGCGGGAGCCACGGGTTGCGCTTCTTGCCCTCCCGCAGCATGCCGAGGGAGAAGTCGCAGGGGACGACGTAGGCGCCGGTCGCGGCGTACGGGAGGGACGAGGTCGCGGTGCCGGCGGCCAGGTCGAGCACCTTCTGGCCGGGGCGGGCGGCGACCGCCTTGGCGGCCTCCTTGCGCCACAGGCGCGCCTGCCCGAGGGAGAGGACGTCGTTGGTGAGGTCGTACTTGGCCGCCACGCCGTCGAACATGGAGGCGACTTCGTGCGGCTGCTTGTCCAGGGAAGCCCTTGTCACTGGCGGTGGCCCCTCGGTGCTCGATGTGTCTGCCGGTCGGGTCGGTCGGCTCGTACGGGCCCATCCTCTCAGGCCCCCGGCCCCGGCGGCGCGGTGCCCTCGCCCGGGGCCAGGGGGTGTCCGGCGGATCAGGGGCCCGGCCATGATCCGCCGGACACCCCCTGAACGGCCTAGCGCCGCCGGTGCAGCAGCCGGCCTCCGATGACGGTGGCCACGCAGGTCGTCGCCCCGCGTTCCAGCAGCTCGGCCTCGTCCGCCACCGCGAACACCGCGAACCGGGCCGCGGCACCCGCCTCCAGCACCCCGTGGAAGGCCTGCCCGGCGCTCTCCAGCCCGGTCAGCGGGTCCAGCGCGGGCGTGCCCCCGTAAGGGGCGGGCGGGACGACGGCCAGGCCCGAGCGGGCCACCGCCGTGCGCACCGCCGGGATCGTGAACCGCCCCGCCACCGCCACCACCCCGCGCGCCAGCAGCTTCTGCGTGCCGCGCCGGGCGCTGTTGCCCCGGCGGGACTCGGTCAGCTTCAGGGCTTCGAGGGCCTCGGCGCCGGTGATCGGGTCGGCGCCGAGCTCGGTGACCTCGTACGGGTCGTCCGGGTAGTACGTCCCCTCCAGCAGCACGTCCGCCCCGCGCGCCAGCAGCCCCGGGGTCAGCACCCCGGGCCAGCGCCGCACGCGGGCGTGCGGCGCTGCCGCGCCGACCTCCTCGTACGGGCCGGTGCGGACGATCCGGTCGCCCTCCACCAGGACCGCGCCGGCCTCCAGCGGGGTCGCGCCGGGGCCGGTGACGAGGAGTTCGGCGGTGTGCAGCGTCAGCATCGGGGATCGTCCGCGTTCGTTCGCGTCAGTTCGTGGAGACGAGCTTCAGCTCGGGGTGCGCGGTGCCCCCCTCGATGGCGGTCGAGGAGATGTGCGAGACGACGCGGTCGTCGACGGGGTCGTTCGCCGGGTCGTCGTGCACGACGAGGTGCTCGTACGTCGTGGCACGCTGCGCCGGGACGCGGCCCGCCTTGCGGATCAGGTCGATGATCTCCTGGCGGTTCGAGCGGTGCTTGGCACCGGCGGAGGAGACCACGTTCTCCTCCAGCATGATCGAACCGAGGTCGTCGGCGCCGTAGTGCAGGGAGAGCTGGCCCGCCTCCTTGCCGACGGTCAGCCAGGAGCCCTGGATGTGCGCGACGTTGTCGAGGAAGAGCCGCGCGATCGCGATCATGCGCAGGTACTCGAAGACGGTCGCCTGGGTCCGGCCCTTGAGGTGGTTGTTCTCGGGCTGGTACGTGTACGGGATGAAGGCGCGGAAGCCGCCGGTGCGGTCCTGCGTGTCGCGGATCATCGCGATGTGCTCGATGCGCTCGGCGTTGGTCTCGCCGGTGCCCATCAGCATGGTGGAGGTGGACTCCACGCCCAGCTTGTGGGCGATCTCCATGATCTCCAGCCAGCGTTCGCCGGACTCCTTCAGCGGGGCGATCGCCTTGCGCGGCCGCTCCGGCAGGAGTTCGGCGCCGGCGCCGGCGAAGGAGTCGAGGCCGGCCGCGTGGATGCGCTTGATGGCCTCCTCCGCCGAGACCCCCGAGATACGGGCCATGTGGTCGACCTCGGACGCGCCGAGGGAGTGGATGACCAGCTGCGGGAAGGCCTTCTTGATGGCGGAGAAGTGCTCCTCGTAGTACTCCACGCCGTAGTCCGGGTGGTGCCCGCCCTGGAACATCACCTGCGTGCCGCCGAGCTCGACGGTCTCCGCGCAGCGGCGCAGGATGTCGTCGAGGTCGCGGCTCCAGCCCTTCTTCGTGTCCTTGGGGGCCGCGTAGAAGGCGCAGAACTTGCAGGCCGTGACGCACACGTTGGTGTAGTTGATGTTGCGCTCGATGATGTACGTCGCGATGTGCTCGGTACCCGCGTAGCGGCGGCGGCGCACCGCGTCGGCGGCCTGGCCGAGGGCGTGCAGCGGGGCGTGCCGGTAGAGGTCGAGCGCCTCTTCCTTGGTGATCCGGCCCCCCTCGGCGGCGCGGTCGAGGACGGACTGGAGTGCGGCCAGGTCGGTCACCGGTGGGTCACCTTTCGGCGGTGTGTCAAGGGTCCGGACCGATCCAGCCTACGCCAGGGCCCGTGCCCGGCTCCTCCAGGGGGCCGGGGCGGAACGGGGCGCCGCGTCAGGGGCTGCGGGTGAGGTCCCCCTCGGGGTTGCCGGCCCCCCTGTCGCCCGACCTGTAGTGCAGCGAGCCACCGGGGTTGAGGGTGAAGCGTTCGTCGGCGGAGCCGCCCGCGCAGATGCCCGGGGCGGGGTTGGGGCCGCCGGAGCTGTCCAGGACCAGGGAGCCGTCGGTGGCGGAGGAGAGCTTCCAGTCGCCGCTGCAGTCGGTGCCGAGGAGGGGCAGGACCGACTTGTCCCGGCCGACGACCTCGCCGACCTTTCCGGCCTTGATGGTGATCTCGAACTCGGCAGTGGCCCCGAGGTTGGTGGTGACGGTGCCCTTCCAGGTGCCGATGAGCTCCTTGGGGACGTCGCCGCGGGTCCCCTTGGGCGGGGCGGACGCCGACGCGGACGGGGACGCCGGCGCGGATGGAGCTCCGGACGAGCCGCCGCCCGGGGTGGAGGCGGCCGTCGGGGGGTGCCCCACCGCAGCGTCCCGGCTGCCCTGCCCGGGCAGCAGGCCCATCCCGTACAGCCCGCCGGACAGTGCCGCCAGGACGGCGGCCGCGCCGAGCACGAGGGTGCAGCTGAAGCGGCGGCCGGCCGCGCTGAGGGTGACCCGGCCGCCCTCGGCGCCGGAAGCGGTCCGCGGCTGCGGCACGCCGGCGCGCCCGGCCGTCTCGGTGGGCGCCCCGTACACGCCGCCGCCGAAGCTGCCGGGGCCGTAGGACCCCGCGCCGCCGGCGTACCCCGAGGGGGTCCCGTACGAGGGGTCCGGCGTCCCGAACCCGACCCCGACGGGCCCGCCGAACGACCCCTGCGTGAACGGCACCGGCCCGGACGCCGACGCGGATCCCGCGCCGAACCCGGCCCCGGAGCCGGCGCCGGGGCCGACCCCGCCCTCGGAGGAATCGGCGTCCAGGTCCAGCAGGGCCACCGCCGCCCGGCTCGCCTCCTCCACCAGCGGCGCCGGCAGCCAGCCCGGGGCCCCCAGGGCACCGCCCAGCGCCGCCGCCAGGGCCTGCGGCGTCGGCCGCTCGGCCGCCGCCTTGGCCAGGCAGGACGCGACGAGCTCGCGCAGCCCCCCGGCGGGGATCGCGTCCAGCTCCGGCGGCTCGTGCACCACCTTGTAGAGAAGGGTCGCGGAGTTGTCCCCGCTGAACGGCGGCCGGCCGGTCGCCGCGAAGGCCAGGACCGCGCCCAGGGAGAACACGTCCGAGGCGCCCGTGACGCCCTTGCCGAGGATCTGCTCCGGCGACATGTAGCCGGGCGAGCCGATGGACACCCCGGTGGAGGTCAGCGAGGCGGTGCCGTCCGTGGCCCGGGCGATCCCGAAGTCGATCAGCCGCGGCCCGTCGAGGGTCAGCATCACGTTCGACGGCTTCACGTCCCGGTGGACGAGGCCCAGCCCGTGCACCGCCACCAGCGCCCGCGCCAGCCCCGCGCCCACGGCCCGTACCGAGGCCTCCGGCAGCGGGCCGTGCCCGGCGACCGCCCGGTCCAGCGAGGGCCCCGCCACGTACCCGGTCGCCACCCACGGCACGGCCGCCTCCGGGTCGGCGTCGAGCACGGGCGCGGTCCACTCCCCGCCCACCCGCCGCGCGGCCTCCACCTCGCGGCGGAAGCGGGCGCGGAACTCGGTGTCGGAGGCGAAGTGCGGGTGCACGACCTTCACCGCGACGGTCCGGCCGCCCGCACTGCGGCCCAGGTAGACCCGGCCCATACCGCCCGCGCCGAGCCGGCCGAGCAGCCGGTACGCGCCGATCGTCCGCGGCTCACCGGCTTCGAGCGGCTGCATCGCGTCCCCCCTGTCCCCGGGCTCCGTGGTCACCCGGACAGCAGCACCTTAGGGGGTGGGGCGGGGTCGGCGCCGGTGCGCGCGGCGCAGCACCTGCCGCCGTGAACCGGGGGTTCTCGTCCCGGTGCGCCGGACCCGCCGGATCAAAGGGTTCCGCCGTCGTCTTCCGCCGAATGCCGTCCGCTTCCCCGCACCGCGGCCCGTATTCCCCGGAAGACATCTTCTTCCGCTTCACCGGACGTGTGCGACGGGAATGCGAAAGGCGAACGAATTACCGGCAAACGGAACATTCCCGTTCCGTGAAGCGGAAGATCCCCCTTGAAGATCTCCGGGGTATTGGCGATCAGCGTTCCGGGGCCGCCACCTTCAGCAACTCCACGTCCACATCCGCCGCGTAGCCCGTGTCGGCTCCCGTGCGGCGGGCGAATTCCCTTACCCCGGCGAGTTGTTCCGGACCGAAGCGGAAGTCGAGGGTGGTGAAGTAGCGCTGGAGCAGCCCGGCGTCGAAGGCCTCCCAGCGCGCCGCCTGCTCGGCGACCTTCACGACCTCCTCCAGGGAGAGGTCCCGGGAGGCGAGGAAGGACTCGTGGACCTCCCGGACGATCCCGGGTTCTCGGGCCAGGTAGTCCTTGCGGGCGGCCCAGACGGCGAAGACGAACGGCAGCCCCGTCCACTCCTTCCACATCAGACCCAGGTCGTGCACGGTCAGGCCCAGCCGGGGGGCGTCGTGCAGCGAGGCGCGCAGCGCGGCGTCGCCGATCAGCACCGCCGCATCGGCCTCCTGCATCATCAGCCCCAGGTCAGGGGGGCAGGTGTAGTAGTCGGGCCGCACTCCGTACTGCTCGGCGAGCAGCAGCTGGGCGAGGCGGACGGAGGTGCGGGAGGTCGAGCCGAGGGCCACCCGGGCCCCGTCCAGCTGCTCCAGCGGGACCTGCGAGACGATCACGCAGGACATGACGGGGCCGTCGCAGCCGACGGCGATGTCCTGGAGGGCGACGAGCTGGTCGGCGTTGCGGAGGAACTCCACGAGGGTGATCGGGGCGATGTCCAGCTCGCCCCGGACGAGGCGCTCGCTGAGCTTCTCGGGGGTGTCCTTGGTCAGCTCCATGTCCAGCAGCGTGCCGGTGCGCGCGAGTCCCCAGTAGAGGGGCAGGCAGTTCAGGAACTGGATGTGGCCGACCCTGGGCCGGCTGCGATAGACGTCCACATCGCGAGACTAGCCCCGGTTCTCCGTCAGCGATCGAGCGGGTCTCAAACGTCCGAGTGACGTGATCTTTCCCTCTGGTCTCGCCCCGAGGGTGCGTGCTAGGCTCGACGCAAGTTGCAGTTTGGTTTCCCTTGCAGTACGAGGCCTGCGGAGCATGTAACCCGCAGGCTTTTGTAGTTTTCAGACTTCTTAGCAGGTTCTGGAGCAGGGCGACCCTTTGGCCCATAGGAGGGCTCATGGCTACCGGAACCGTGAAGTGGTTCAACGCTGAAAAGGGCTTCGGCTTCATCGCCCAGGACGGCGGCGGCCCGGATGTCTTCGTCCACTACTCCGCGATCAACGCCTCTGGCTTCCGCTCCCTGGAGGAGAACCAGCAGGTGAACTTCGACGTCACGCAGGGTCCGAAGGGCCCGCAGGCGGAGAACGTCACCCCGGCCTAAGTCGCCAGGCCGACCGGATCGCGGTCGGATAACGCAGTACCCAAGGAGCCCTGCCCCCTTCCGTGCGAACGGAAGGGGGCGGGGCTCCTGCCTTTTTGCTCCGGAGCGGGCACCCGCCGCCGGCCGCCGTTCGGGCGAATCCTGGCTCCCCTGAGTGATGCCCCCTCGCACTGTGTGCACATGGACGACGGCACGGCCGGTCGCGCTGGGCGACCGGCCGTGCCGTCGTGTGTGCGGTGCCTGCGGGCCCGGGTCAGGCGGTGGGCGCCGCCTTGGGGGCGGTGACCGTGAGGTCCAGGACCAGCTCGGTGCCGTCCGCCGTGGTCAGCCGCAGGTGGTAGGTGCCGGCGGGCACGTCCGCGGTCAGCAGGTCCGGCAGGGCGATCTTCCCGTCGGCCTTGGTCTTGGGCAGCGCCAGGGTGAACAGCTTCTGGCCGTCCGCCGCGCCCTTGAAGTACGGGCCCTTGGCCGTCTGCGGGTCCACCGGGACCCAGGCCCCGGGCTTGCCCGTGACCAGCTCGGCGGTGACCTGGACGCCCGCCTCGGGCGTGTCGCCGCGGGCCGCCAGGAAGGCCAGGCCCTGGACCGGGGCGCCGGCCGCGACCTCGACGGCCTTGGAGCCGTCGGTACGGGTCAGCGCCAGCGGCTTCTCGGCGGGCTTCTCGGTGACCTTGCCGTCCAGGGCCACGGTGAACTGGCCCTTGGCGTCGTAGGCCGTGGCCCGCAGGGTGAAGGTGCCCGCCTTCGGGCCCGCCTTGAGGCGCGGGGCGGTGGCGATGCCCTCGGCGTCGGTACGGACGACCACGCTCGACTCGTCGCCGAAGACGAAGCCCGTGCCGCCGGTGGTGTCCTGCTCGACCGCGACGACCACGGCCTGGCCGGCCGCCGGCTTGCCGTCGCTCAGCACCGCCTTGAAGCGGGCGCCCTCCGCGAACGTGCTGCCGGCCTCCGCCTCCAGCTTCGCGTCGCCGACCCGCTCCAGCTTGGCCAGGGTGGCGGGCGCCGGGGTCGGCTTGGACGGGTCCGGCGTCGGGGTGGGCTTCGGGTCCGGCTTGGGCGTCGGCTTGGGGTCCGGCGTCGGCGCCGGCTTCGACCCGGACGGGTTCGGGGACGGGACGTGCGGCGGGGTGGGCACGGTCGGCGTCGGCGGGGTCGGGTAGGTGCCCATGGGCGGGTTCGGGATCCCGGCGGTGCCGTCCTGCTGGTACTGGCGCATGTAGCCGAGCACGCTGTTCACGTACTCGCGCGAGTCGTTGTAGCCGAGGATCGCCCTGTCGAGGTCGGCCGGGTTCGAGAGGTCCTTGCCGCCCGAGCAGAGGTAGAGGCCCGCGCCCAGCGCCGCGTCGTAGATGTTGTTCGCGTCGCGCTTGCCGTCCCCGTTGCCGTCGGCCTTCCAGGTGGCCCAGGTGGAGGGGATGAACTGGAGCGGGCCGAAGGCGCGGTCGTACTCGGTGTCGCCGTCGAACTCGCCCTTGTCGGTGTCGAGGATCTTCGCGAAGCCGTTGCCGTCGAGGCGCGGGCCGCGGATGGGCCGCTCGGTGGTGCCGTCGTCCTTGAGTCCGTAGCCGGAGGCGTGCACGGACTCGACGCGGCCTATGCCCGCGACGAGCTGCCAGGGCAGCTTGCACGTGGGGAGGGCGGCGGCGACGGCGACCTCGGCGCGCTTGTAGGCGTCGAGGGCGGTCGCGGGGATGCCGGCGGCGCCTTCGGCGGCCGTTCCCCCCGCTGCGGGCGGGACGACCGGGTCGGCGAGCTGGCCCGGAAGGTCGAGGCGGGCGTCACCGCGGTCGGTGGCCTGCGGGCTGTCCGGGGTGGGTTCGGCCTCGCCCGCGCCCGCGACCGGGGTGTTGGTCACGACGGCGGCGGTGGTGAGACTCGCCGCGAGCGCAGCCGTGCACAGAACCTTGCGCGAGGTGTTGACTACATGACGGTGAAGCGGCTTCACGGTGCGGCGATCCCCCCAAGGCGGCCGGCGAAGTCAGGTGCACGGCCGGTCGGGCCGTGATTGTTCTGTCTATCAGGTATTCGGATACGACTCGCCGTCGCCCCCGCAGATATGACGCACCATTCGTCTCGGCTTCACCCGTCTGTGGCCCAGGACGTCCAGCCCGGCTCCTGCGGCCCTCCGGCCCGCCCCGAACGGGACCTCCCGCCCTGCCCGGAACATCCCAAAGACCCCTCCTGGCAGGCCTCATGGGAATTTAGCCTGTTTTCATGGCGAGTGGCGGCAAGAAGGACCAGCGGCGGGCAGCCCGCGAACGGCTCCTGACGGAAGGGGAGGAGCGGGAGGAGCGGGCCCGGCAGGCCCGGCGGCGCGGGCGGCTGCTCGTCGGCGGGGCGCTGGCCGCCGTCCTCGCGGTCGCGGCCGGGGTGGGCATCTACGCCTCCCGGTCGGCGGGTTCGGGGGAGAGCGGGGCGGGCGGCAGGACGGCAAGGGGGTGGACGTGCTGACGGGCGAGGGCCTGGAGACGATCACCCCGGGGGCCTTCGGGCAGCTGGTCGCGGCGAACCGGAAGCGGTGACCGCGGCCGCGGCCCCCGGCATGACCGGGGAACAGAGCAACTCCTGATACTTTCAGGCCAGACGAGAGCACTGGTGTACGACGCCTCCTCCTTCCGTGAACGCGTCCGGAAGGAGGAGCGGGCCGTGGTCCAGGCCGTTCGCCGCCCTGCCTCCGCCCGCCGGCCGCCGCTCTCCTGCCCGCGCCGCCGATCCCGAAGGCCTGCCATGACCACTCCGCCGCCGCAGCAGCCCGCGCCGAATCCCTACTCGGGCGCCCCGGTCCCGCCGAACCCGTACGCGGGCGCCGCCGCCCAGCAGCCGAACCCGTACACCCAGCAGCCCGCCGGCCAGCCCGGCCAGCCGCCCGCCGCGCACCCCGGCCAGCCCGGCCAGCCCGGCCAGCCCGGCCAGCCGCCCGTCGGCTACCCGACCAACCCGGGCGCCGGCTACCCGCCGCAGCCCGCCACCGGCTTCCCGACCCAGCAGGGCGGCCCCGGCGCCCTGCCGCACGACCCCGCGTACGCGCCCCCGTACGGCCACGCGCCCGCGCCCGGCTGCCGCAACTGCGGGGCCCCGGAGGCGGCGAACTTCGCGGTCCGCGCCCACGTCGGCGTGCTGATCCTGATGCGCTTCCACACCCTCAACGGCCCCTTCTGCCGCCAGTGCGGCCGGGCGCTGGTCCGGATCATGACCACCAAGACCCTGTGCCAGGGCTGGTGGGGCCCCCTGTCCCTGGTGATCTTCACGCCGTTCACGCTGCTCTGGAACCTGATCGCCTCGATCAAGTTCGGCAAGCTCCCGAACCCCACCCCCGCGCCGGGCCGCCAGCCGCTGGAGGAGGGCCCGCCGGTGCACGCCCGGCCGCTCGCCTACGTGGCGATCATCCCGCTGCTGTGGTTCACCTGGGTCCTCGTGAACATCTACCTGGACGCCACCGGGCGCCGCTGAACCCCGGCACCCGACCCGCGCCCCCGCACCCCTTCACACTGCAGCCACGCCCCCTTACCCTGACGCACCGTCAGAAAGCATCCGAGTCGCCGGGAGCGCGTCATGCTGCTGCGAGGGAAGACCGTCGTCGTCTCCGGTGTGGGGGCCGGGCTCGGCCACCAGGTGGCCGCCGCCGTGGTCCGCGACGGCGGGAACGCCGTGCTCGGCGCGCGCACCGAGGCCAACCTGGCCAAATCCGCCGCCGAGATCGACCCCGACGGCGCGCACACCGCGTACCTGCCCACCGACATCACCGACGAGCGGCAGTGCGAGGCCCTCGCCGCGCTCGCGTCCGAGCGCTTCGGCGGCATCGACGCCGTCGTGCACGTCGCCGCCTGGGACTCCTACTTCGGGGGCCTGGAGGACGCCGACTTCGGCACCTGGCAGCAGATCCTCGACGTCAACCTCCTCGGCACCCTGCGCATGACCCGCGCCTGCCTGCCCGCCCTCAAGACCCGGGGCGGCGGTTCCGTCGTCCTCATCGGCACCCAGTCCGCCGTCGCCGCCCCGAACGAGGTCCGCCAGGCCGCGTACGCCGCCTCCAAGGGCGCGCTGACCTCCGCCATGTACTCCCTGGCCCGCGAGCTCGGCCCGCACCGGATCCGCGTCAACACCGTGCTGCCCGGCTGGATGTGGGGCCCGCCCGTCCAGGCCTTCGTCACCTTCACCGCCCACACCGAGGGCGTCCCCGAGGCCGAGGTCCACGCCCGCCTCACCGACCGGATGGCCCTGCCGGACCTCGCCACCGACGGGGACGTGGCGGACGCCGCCGTGTTCCTCGCCTCCGACCGGGCGCGGGCGATAACCGGCCAGTCCCTGCTGGTCAACGCCGGTGAGCTGATGCGATGACGCCCTCCAACGGCCCCCGGGCGGATCGTATGCTCGCCGTATGACCACTCCGAGTGACGCTCCGACCGACAACGCGATGCGCCGCGCGCTCCGGCGGGCCCGCGACGGCGTCGCGCTCGACGCGACCGAGGCGGCCGTGCTGCTCCAGGCCCGCGGCACGGCCCTGGAAGACCTGGCCGCCTCGGCCGCCCGGGTCCGCGACGCGGGCCTGGCGGCCGCCGGCCGCGCGGGCATGATCACGTACTCGAAGAGCGTGTTCATCCCCCTCACCCGGCTGTGCCGCGACAAGTGCCACTACTGCACCTTCGCCACCGTCCCCGGCAAGCTGCGGCGTGCGGGCCACGGGATGTTCATGTCCCCGGACGAGGTCCTCGACATCGCCCGCCGGGGCGCCGCCCTCGGCTGCAAGGAAGCGCTCATCACCCTCGGGGACAAGCCCGAGGACCGCTGGCCCGAGGCCCGCGAGTGGCTGGAGGCGGAGGGCTACGACGACACGATCTCCTACGTCCGCGCCATCTCCGTCCGCATCCTGGAGGAGACCGGGCTGC
The DNA here is from genome assembly GCF_040648015.1 of Streptomyces sp. NPDC029216. Taxonomy (NCBI): domain Bacteria; kingdom Bacillati; phylum Actinomycetota; class Actinomycetes; order Kitasatosporales; family Streptomycetaceae; genus Streptomyces; species Streptomyces sp. NPDC029216. The sequence continues at coordinate 53,149 of NZ_JBEZWL010000030.1, forward strand.
TGCCCCACCTCAACCCCGGGGTGATGTCCTGGGCGGACTTCCAGCGCCTCAAGCCGGTCGCGCCGTCCATGGGCATGATGCTGGAGACCACCGCCACCCGCCTGTGGTCCGAGCCCGGCGGCCCGCACCACGGCTCCCCCGACAAGGAGCCGGCCGTCCGGCTGCGGGTCCTGGAGGACGCCGGCCGTTCCTCCGTCCCCTTCACCTCCGGGCTGCTGATCGGCATCGGGGAGACGTACGAGGAGCGCGCCGAGTCGCTGTTCGCGCTGCGCCGGATCTCCCGCGCCTACCACGGCATCCAGGAGCTGATCATCCAGAACTTCCGCGCCAAGCCGGACACGGCGATGCGCGGGATGCCGGACGCCGAACTGGACGACCTGGTCGCCACGATCGCCGTCGCCCGGCACATCATGGGCCCCTCGGCCTGCCTCCAGGCCCCGCCCAACCTGGTCGACGGCGAGTACGCCCGCCTGATCGGCGCCGGCATCGACGACTGGGGCGGGGTCTCCCCGCTCACCCCGGACCACGTCAACCCCGAGCGGCCCTGGCCCCAGATCGACCTGCTGGCCGAGCGGTCGGCGGCGGCCGGGTTCGAGCTCCGCGAACGGCTCTGCGTGTACCCGGAGTTCGTGCGCCGGGGCGAGCCCTGGCTGGACCCCCGCCTGCTGCCCCACGTGCGGGCGCTGGCCGACCCGGAGACCGGCCTGGCCCTCCCGGACGCCACCGTCGAGGGGCACCCCTGGCAGGAGCCGGAGGAGGCGTTCACCGCCGCCGGGCGCACCGACCTGCACACCGCCATCGACACCGAGGGCCGCACGGGCGACCGCCGCGAGGACTTCGACCACGTCTACGGCGACTGGGAGGCCCTGCGCGAGGCCGCCGCCCCCGGCATGGTCCCCGAGCGCATCGACACCGACGTACGGGCCGCGCTCGCGCAGGCCGCCGACGACCCGGAGGGGCTCGGCGACGACCAGGCCCTGGCCCTGCTGCACGCGGACGGCCCCGCGCTGGACGCCCTGTGCCGGATCGCGGACGACCTGCGCCGGTCGGTGGTGGGCGAGGACGTCACGTACATCGTCACGCGGAACATCAACTTCACCAACGTCTGCTACACCGGCTGCCGTTTCTGCGCCTTCGCTCAGCGGCGCACCGACGCCGACGCGTACACCCTCTCCCTGGAGCAGGTCGCCGACCGGGCCGCCCAGGCCTGGGAGGTGGGCGCCGTCGAGGTGTGCATGCAGGGCGGGATCCACCCGGACCTGCCCGGGACGGCGTACTTCGACATCGCGCGAGCGGTCAAGCAGCGGGTTCCGGGCATGCACGTGCACGCCTTCTCCCCGATGGAGGTCGTCAACGGCGCCACCCGCACCGGGATGTCGGTACGGGACTGGCTGGCGGCCGCCAAGGAGGCCGGGCTGGACTCGATCCCGGGCACGGCGGCGGAGATCCTGGACGACGAGGTCCGCTGGGTGCTCACCAAGGGCAAGCTGCCCACGGCCGACTGGACCGAGGTCATCACCACCGCGCACGAGCTGGGCATCCGCTCCTCGTCCACGATGATGTACGGGCACGTGGACCAGCCCCGGCACTGGCTCGGCCACTTCCGCACCCTGGCCCGCATCCAGGAGAGCGCGCTCGCCAAGGGCGTGGAGGGGTTCACGGAGTTCGTGACGCTCCCCTTCATCCACACCAACGCCCCCGTCTACCTGGCGGGCATCGCCCGGCCCGGCCCGACGGTCCGCGACAACCGGGCGGTGACGGCGATGGCCCGGCTGCTGCTGCACCCGCACATCCCCAACATCCAGACGAGCTGGGTGAAGCTGGGCACGGAGGGCGCGGCCGAGATGCTCCGGTCCGGGGCCAACGACCTGGGCGGGACGCTGATGGAGGAGACCATCTCCCGTATGGCGGGGTCCTCGTACGGCTCGTACAAGTCGGTCCGGGACCTGGTCGCGGTCGCCGAGGCCGCGGGCCGGCCGGCGAGGGCCCGTACGACCCTGTACGGGGAGGTCCCGCAGGAGCGGCAGGACGCGGCCCGCGCCTCGGACGGGCACCTGCCGCAGCTGCTGCCGGTCCTGGACTGAGCGCAGGGGAGCGGGGCCCGTCCCACGGACCCCGCTCCCGTCCTGCTCGCGATGCGGTGGTCAGCCGACGAGCAGGTCCCGCTTCAGCTCGCGCAGCTCCCGGGCGTCGATGCCGAGGCCGTCCTTCAGGTAGCGGTCGAAGGTGCCGTACCTGGCCTTGACCTCGTCGTAGCCCGCGTTCAGGTACTCGGGGCGCACGTCGAGCATCGGCTTGTAGACGGCGGCCTGCGGGGCCGGCAGGCGGGAGAGGATCGCGTCGTTGGCGGCCTTGCGGTAGTCGTTGCTGGCCAGGTAGTCGGCCATCACGGTCTCCTGCGGGACGCCGAGGGCGGTCAGCAGCGTGGCGTCCGCCCAGCCGGTGCGGTCCTTGCCGGCGGTGCAGTGGAAGAGGACGGCGTGGGCGCGGTCGTCGCGGAGCCCGTCGAGCACCTGCGCGTAGGCCTTCTTGCCGCCCTCGCCGCCGACCATGCTCCGCTCGGCGCCGATCATGGCCTGGACGGCCTCGTCGGGGGACTTGGGCAGGGTCTGGAAGGCGCCGGAGCCAGCGAAGACGTCGGCGACGGCGTAGTGGGCGCCGGCCGGGACCCGGTCGGCGTCCTTGGTGCGCTCGTCCTGCGTGCGCAGGTCGAAGACGGTCTTCACGCGCAGCCGCTGGAGCGTGGCCAGGTCGTCGGCGGTGAGCTTGTCGAGGGCGTCCGAGCGGTAGACCTCGCCCATCTTGACCCAGTGGCCGTCGGCGGTGCGGTGGCCGCCGACGTCACGGAAGTTGACCGCGCCCTCCAGCCTGATCCGCCGGTCGGCGAGGTGCAGGCCCTGGCCGTGGTCGGCCTTGAAGTCGAACCACTGGCGGTCGGCGGCGGGCAGCCCCTTGACCGTGGCCCGGCCCTGGGCGCCGCCCCGGGCGACGACCTTGCCGTTCGCCTTGATCTCGACGTGCCGGGTGCCCTTGGCGTTCCACTCCAGCGCGAACGAGCCGTCGGCGGAGGCGGTGACGGCGGCCTCGGTGAAGGGGATGGAGGTGCGGTCGTGGTGGCGGCCGGGCCATTCCCAGCCGGAGGCGGAGGCGGCGGGGGCCACGACCAGGGAGGCGGCGAGAGCGGAGGCAGCGACGGCGGTCGCGGCGAGGAGAGCCTTCTTCATGGGGTCGAGGCTCGGGGCCCGCGGAGAACCGGGGATGAACAGGACATGGCTGGATCCAGCCCCCGGAAAGGCAAGTGACAAAACGTGCCACTGATCATTCTCACCCCCTGGACCACCCAGGCTGACCGATCTGACCGGAACGGCTCGCATTCCGGCCGTTCTCCGCTCACTTATGGGCGACCTGACCGACGTCTTCCGAATCCGACCGAAGTCGTCCACTACAGTGCGCGCCAGACTCTGGGGGGAACGACATGGACACGACGACGACGGCGGCCGCCGAAACGGTGACACCCACGGGGGCGGAAGCCGCGCCGCCCCCCTCGGCCCTCACCCTGTGGGGCCGCACCGAACAGCAGGACTTCCGCAGCCGGGTGCGCGGCACCCTGCTCGGCTCCGCCATCGGCGACGCCCTCGGCGCCCCCGTCGGCGGCCTCTCCCTGGTGGGCATCCGCGAGGCCCACGGCCCGGCCGGCCTCACCGAACCCGCCCCCGCCCACGGCCGCCGCGGCACCGTCACCGCGTCCACCCAGCTCACCCTGTTCACCGTCGACGGCCTGATACGGGCCCACGTGCGCCGGGACACCGGCGGCTGGCACCCCCCGACCGACGTCCACCGCGCCTACCTCCGCTGGGCCGCCACCCAGCACGACTGGGGCCCCGACGAGCGCCGCGAGAACGACGGCTGGCTCGCCCGCGAGGAGTGGCTCTACGCCCGCCGCGACCCCGACCGGGCCTGCCTGACCGGCTTCGCCGACGACACCCTCGGCACCCTGGACCAGCCCAAGAACCCCACCGCCCGCGACGCCGCCGCCACCGTACGGTCGTCCCCGTTCGGGCTCCTCGTCGGCTGGGACCCCGCCCTCGTCCTCCAGCTCGCCGTCGAGTGCGCCGCCCAGAGCCACGGCCACCCCACCGCGTACCTGTCGGCCGGGGCCCTCGCCGTCATCGTCCACGGCCTCACCCGGGGCGAGACCCTCGACACCTCCGTCCGGCGCGCCCTCGCCCTCCTCGCCGCCCGCCCCGGCCACCAGCCCGTCACCGACGCCCTGCGCCGCGCCGTCGCCGCCGTCACCGAGGGCACGCCCGGCCCCGGAACCGTCGAGTCCCTCTCCCCCGACGACGACGCCTCCGCCGTCCTTGCCACCGCCGTCTACTGCGCCCTCGTCGCGGAGGACGTCCGGCACGGGCTAAGCCTGGCCGTCAACCACGGCGGCAACTCCACCGCCACCGGCGCCGTGTGCGGGGCCCTGCTCGGCGCCCTCCACGGCGAGACCGCACTCCCGGCCCCCTGGCTCACCACCCTGGAGGGCCGGGCCACCATCCTGGAACTGGCCGACGACTTCGCCCTGGAAATGACCCACGGCCCCACCCTCCACAGCCCCTCGACCTCCACCCCCGCCTGGCTGACCCGCTACCCGAGGGGCTGACGCCTTCAAAATCCGGCCTCGCCGGCGTTCGAGGCGCGGGGACCCCGTTACGCCACACCCCGAGGCCGCACCCACAACGCCTCCCCCACCGCACACAGCTCACCGTCCGCGGTAGCCAACGCAGTGCCCACCGCACACTTACGCCCCTCCACCCCCAACAGCCAGGCGTACGACACCAGACCCCCCGCCCCCGGCACCACCCGCAGCAGCCGTCCCGTCAGCGCGGCCGTGACCGCCCCGGCAGGACCCCCCTCACCGAGCAGCCGGCCCGCCGCATTGCCCGGGCAGTCCAGCGCGGCCCACATCAGCTCGGGCGGCAGCAGCCCTTCGGGGTCGAGGAGCGCGGGGTCCGGGGTCCAGGCGGCAGCCACGAGGTCCCGCCCCTCCACCACCCCGCAGTGCAGCCGCAGCCCCATCGCCGGGCTCCGCCCCAGCCCGCATCCGAAACAGTCGACCTGCCCGTCCGGCGGCGCCGCCCGGTAGGCGTCGGCGGCCTTCGAGGCCTCCGCCCAGGAGGGCGCCTCCGGCACCTCCCCGCCCGGCGCGGCCACCGCCGTCGCGGCGGCGAGCAGCACCCCGTCCGCGTCGAGTACGGCGGCACCCGTCCCGTCGGCCCCGGCCCCCACCCGCACCGCGGTCATGGTCGGCACGGGCCGCCGGAAGTCCACCCGCACCGCCCCGCCACCGGCACCGGAACCGGCGCCGACCCCACCCCCCGGCACCCGCGCCGCCAACACCCCAGCCACGTAACCTCCGAAGGCCACCCCGGGGTACCCGTGCAGCGTCTCCGGAACGGTGATCGTCTCCATAGCGTCCATACCTCCCACCTCACCACACGCCCTGCCACCCGCACCCCGAACCCCGTACCTTGGCCCTCCCGACGACTCGGAGGTGCCCTCGCCCATGCGGATCGCCACGACCATCTTCCTCACCGACCGCACCGTCTCCCCCACCCGTCTCGCCCACTCCCTCGAAGAGCGCGGCTTCTCCGGCCTCTACCTCCCCGAGCACACCCACATCCCCATCAGCCGCGCCACCTCCGCCCCCATGGGCGGCGAACTCCCCGACCAGTACGGCCGCACCCTCGACCCCTTCGTGGCCCTCGCCCAGGCCGCCGCCGTCACCCGCCGCCTCCACCTCGGCACCGGCATCACCCTGGTCGCCCAGCACGACCCCATCGGCCTCGCCAAGCAGGCCGCCACCCTCGACCACCTCAGCGGCGGCCGCCTCACCCTCGGCATCGGCTACGGCTGGAACGTCGAGGAGGCCGCCGACCACGGCGTCGACTGGCCCACCCGACGCGAACGCGTCCGCGCGCACATGGCCCTGATGCGCGCCCTGTGGTCCCCGAAGCCGACCGCGTACGAGGGCCCGTACGGCTCCGTCCAGGCCAGCCTCGCCTACCCCAAGCCGGCCACGCCCCCGCGCGAACTCCCGGCCGGGGAGCGGCTGCACGGCCCCCGCACGCTCATCGGCGGCGCGGCCGGCCCGAAGCTGTTCGCCGCCGTCGCCGACCACGCCGACGGCTGGCTCCCCATCGGCGGCCGCGGCCTGACCGAGAGCCTGCCGGTGCTGCGCCGGGCCTGGGAGGACGCCGGGCGCGACCCCAAGACCCTCCAGGTGGTCCCGTACGCCGTCCAGCCCAACCCCGGCAAGCTCGCCCACTACGCCGAGCTGGGCATCGAGGAGGTCGTCCTGCAACTCCCGTCGGCCCGGGAGGAGGAGGTCCTGCGCACCCTGGACGACTACGCGCAGTACCTCTGAAACTCCGGGCCCCGGGACTACGCGGCTCCGGGCCACCGGAACTCCGGGACACGGCGGCCGGAACCGCCCCGGCCCGGCGGAGCGTGTCTTCAGGTGCCTCGGCCCGCCCGCACGGCTGGTACTTTGGCGCGTTCCTTTCCGCTCCACTCCGTCGATCGATCAACTCGCTTCCCTGGGGGACCTTCCCGTGCACAGCACCCGCACCCTGCGCATCACCGCCTTCACCGCCGCCGGCCTGGCCGCCGCCCTGACCCTGACCGCCTGTGGCAGCGACAGCTCCCCGAAGGCGGACGCGAAGCCCAGCTCCGCCGCCTCCACCCCGACCGCCGCCCCGACCGCCGCCCCGACGGCCGGCGCGAGCACGGGGACGGGCGCGGGCACGGGTGCGGGCACGCTGGAAGGCGGCTGGATCTCGATCCAGAAGAGCGTGGTGCTCACGGTCAAGGGCCAGAAGGCGTTCGTGGTCGAGGGCACCACCGGCCTGACCTGCGAGGGCACCGCCAGCGGTGCCGACCTCGACCTGAAGTGCCCGGCGGGCGGCACCCGTTCCAAGGGCAAGGTCGACTCGGTCGACGCCACCACCCTGAAGGTCACCTGGGAAGGCGCCGCCGGCCAGGACACCTTCCAGAAGAGCGAGCCGGGCAAGCTCCCGTCGCTCCCGGCCCTGCCGACGAAGAAGTAGCCGAGGAGGGGCCGCGCCAAGGTCCCCCGGCATGACGAACCGGGCCCGGTGCTCTAGGGAGGCTCCGGGCCCGGTTCGGCGTCACGCTCCCGCGTGCTGGATCGGAACCTGCGGCTCCGATCCCCCCGTTGACGGCGCCGACCGCGCGGCACCGCTGAAGGAAAGCTAGGGTCCCGGTGGACCGGCCGCCAGCTCACGGATGCACGGTCGCGGGGCAGGAGGGTGTCACCGGTGCACGGTGCGCCTCCTGTGACCGGCCCGGACGCGGGTGGGAAGGGCCGGGAGGGTCCGTGTCCAGCTCCCCCGCCGCGGTGAGGGCGAGCACCACCTCGTAGAGCCCGCTCCCGCCCGCGATGAGCTGCCGCCGCAGCAGCGCCTCCGCCGCGCGCAGGTGCTCGCGCACGGTCTGCGGGTGCACGCCCCGGCGCCGGGCGGCCGGCTCCACCGCACAGTTCTCCCCGACCCAGTCGCACAGGGTGCGGCGCAGATCCCGCTCGTCGGTGGAGAGCGGGGCGAGGAGGCTCTGGGCCCAGGCCCGGACGGGTGCGCTGGCGAGGAGCCCGTCCAGCAGCCGGGGGCCGGCATCGACCGGCCCAGCGGGGCTGGGGGCACTGGTGGCCCCGGTGGGCCCGGTGGGCCTGGTGGACCCGGTGGCATGCTCGCGCTCGCCTCCGCCTCCGTCGTGGAACCGCAGGGCGAGGTCCAGCGCCGCGCGGGCCCGGACGTCGCCCAGGTCCAGCCCGAGCAGCCCGGCCGCCCGGTCAAGCCGCGCCCGTACGGTGTTGCGGCTGATCCCGAGCAGCCGTGCCGCGTTCACCGCGGTGAACTCCAGCCCGAGCCGCACGGTGGCCGTGAGCTGACCCCGGTCCTGCGGCGGCACGGCCGCCAGCGGCCGCAGGAACGCAGCCGCCCAGGCCGCCGCCGCGCCCGCGTCCAGCACCTCCGGCAGCCGGATCCGGGCGGAGTGGTCGGCCACCCGGCCGGGCAGGAGGCGCGCGGCGGCGAGGCTCCGCATGGCGTCGTCGTAGCCGGCGGCGACCCGTGAGAGGGAGTGCCGGTCGCTGACCCCGAGGAACACCCCGGGGTGATCGGCGACGAACTCGCGGAGGGCGGCTTCCGCCCCGCCGTCGGCAGGACCGGGGCCGGGGGTCCCCAGGGGCGCCACGACGATGACGTGCCCGTCGTCCGCGGGGCACCGCACGACCAGCGCCCGCCCGGCGAGCAGCCCCTCACAGGCCCGGGCCACCTCCCGCCGCTCCGCCTCGGGGGCCTCCAGTACGAGGACCACCGCGCGTTCCGCGTCCAGCAGGCCGGGCCGCAGCCCGGCCATCGTCCGCTGGGCGAGGGCGACTTCGCCGCCCATGAGCAGCTGGAGGACGGACAGCCGCACCCCGTAGCCCGCCTCCGCCAGCCGGCGCCGCTGCGCGTCGGCCTCACCGGCCCGCAGGAGGAGCTCCAGGACGGTGGCGGCGTGGGCGACGAGGGAGGCGGCCGTCTCGTCGTAGGGGGTGGGGCGGGAGACGACGAGCACCGGGTGCGGGCTCTCGGGGCCCAGCGCCAGCAGGCGAAGGTACCGCCCGGGCTCGGACACCACGGCGGAGCGGGGGGTGCCGGCGGAGACGGCTCGGAGGAGGTGGGGGTCGGGGTGGGGGGCGGGTTGGGGGTCCGGTCCCCCGGCCCCGAGCCGCGCGACCCCTCCGACGGCCCCGCCCAGCCAGGCGAGCACCCTGCGGACGGCCGCGCGGTGCCCGTGGGGGGCGACGCGGGCGGCCTTGAGCAGGCCGGCGAGCGGGTCGGCCGGGCGCGCACCCGGGGTCCCAACTACGGGTTCAGGCGTGCCAGTCACCGATACCCCGCCTTTCCTCTGCACCGGGCCCCGCCTCGGATGCTAGTCCCCGGCCGGGGGCGGCCGGCGGCGCGCATGTGGGGCGTCCGGAGTTCCGCCCAGACCGTTTTGCCGATGATCCGGTCCATCACCCCCCAGTCGGTCGCGACCGCGTCCACGGTGCGCAGCCCGTAGCCGGACCCCGCCACCTGGACCGCCTTCCTGGGCGGGGTCACCGCCTAAGGCGGCGGGATCGGCCCCGGCGCCGCCACGCCCGGGGCCGGACGCCAGAAGCGCCCGTCAGGCAGGGCCTGACGGGCGCCGAGGAAGTAGTCGGCATCGCGCTGGAACCGGACACCCGGCACGGCGCGGCGGACGTGCGCCCAGATGCTCGGCGCCACGCGGTACTCGCCCGCCACCATCCAGGGGTCGTTCCCCAGCACGAAGAGGTGCCTGATCCTCAGGAACTGGTCTCGGGACAGCGAAACGGACTCGACTATCTCCTCGTCCGCCTCAGCGAAGCCGGTCAGGTCCCAGATCAGGTTGTAGCCGTCGGCGAATGGATAGTCGCTGCTCACCGCCTCAAGCTAGGCGGCGGCCGTACGCAGCCGCACCTGCTTTTACGGCGGGGCGGGGGCTTCGGGGCGGGCGGTGCATCCCTGACCAGGGTCGGGGGTGTGTCGGGGGCTTCCCGCCAGTCCACTGTCCTTCCGTGCCGGTCCGGCCTGTCAAGGGCGCTCCCTTCGGTCGCGTCGCTGCGCGATGGC
>NZ_JBEZWL010000031.1:0-61449 GCF_040648015.1 Streptomyces sp. NPDC029216
GCAGGCCGCGATCCTCCTGGCGGCCACCCGGCACATCACCGTGGCCTCCGGCATGACCGACATCTACGCCCGCGACCCGGTCACGGCCGCCGCCGCGCAGCGCACCCTGGAGGAGGCGTTCCCCGGCCGGTTCCTGCTCGGCCTGTGGGAGAGCCACCCCAGCCTGGCTCAGGACATCCGAGGCCACCGCTCCGGCCCGGCTCTGGCCACCATGCGCGCCTACCTCGACGCGCTGGACAACGCCCCGTTCGGGCCACCCCACACGGTTGCCTCACCCAACCGCGTACTCGCCGCGCTGGATCCCGGGATGCTCGCCCTCGCCGCTGGACGGGCCCTGGGCGCCAACGTGCTGGGCATGCCCGTCGAGTACACCCGAGCGGTCAGGACCGTCCTCGGAGAGGAAGGGCTGCTGGCCATCACACAGCTCTGCGTGCTCGGCCATGACGAGGCAGACACCGCCGACCTGGCCCGCACCACAGCCGCGGCCGCCCTGCCGAACCGGCGCGACCTGCTGCGTGGACTTGGACACGCACACCCGGACGCGCTCGACGGCCGCCTGGTCGACGCACTGGTGGCCCACGGCCGCGCCGAGGACATCGCCCACCGCGTCCAAGAGCACTTCGACGCCGGAGCCGACCACGTCAGCCTCCACCTGGTGACCACCACACCCGACTCTTCGTCCGTACGGCAGTGGGAGCAACTCGCCGCGTTCTTGCCGGTCTGACCGGGCGCACCCGCGTGGGCACGCGGCAGGAGTGCGGCCCTGAAAACCGTCGCGGCTGGTCCGGGATCGCTTGCGATCCAGCCGCCCGCCGGCGAAAGGGCCTTCAGGATGGTGATCTCGGGGCCATCCCCGCAGGCGCGGGGAGCAGGCTTCTTGAGCTGGGACTCTATGTGGGTAGGGCCATGTTTTCGAGCACTTCCAGAGAATCCGGCAATTTTCCTAGAAGGGATGACCAGGACGACATACCTCCATGCCGATGAGCAGCACCCCAGCGCTGGACCGGGACCTGCCTGGCAGCCGCCTCCAAGCGGCGTTGCCACTCGGCGGCTTCGCCCGCGTCCCAGTTTTTTGCCGAACGCCACCGGGCGCGATCGTAGTCCGCGTGCCCCGCCCACGGGGAGGCCAACGCCGTCAAGGCGCTCCACCCCGTTCGGATCATGCCGCGCACGTTCGCCGCCTCCTGCGGCGTGAGGGCGTCAGGGTCGTACTGGAGCCAGTGGGTGAGATTGCCCGCGAGTACGTCCAGAGCCGAGCCGACCGAGCGCGCAACCTGCCTTTTGTCACTTCCGCGCTCAGCGGCCGCAGATCGTGCGACTCTCGCTCTGAGGAACACCTCAAGCCCCTCGACATCGGCCGGCGTGACGTCCTCCACATAGATCAAGGCGGACGACCCGGGGAGAGGATCGGTGCTCATGGCGTGGTCACGGTCCTCTGGGGCTGGCGGTCGTCCATGCTCCTCCGTCACATAGGGGCGGTCGCCCCGGATGCGACACGACAACCGAGGCGATGCGGGTTCAGGGAGGCCTTCACGGACCATCCTCCTGCATGTCCCATCGCGGTGCGGTTCCGGGTTCAGCGACTCCGGGCCGGGCGCCGAAGCGGGCGGTGGCGGGGTGTTCACGGCAGCTCGACCTCGACGAGGCGTCCGCCGTCCACCCGGAACCTGCGGGGCGGGTTCATCCTGGCGAGGAGGGCGTCACGCTCGGCCTTGCGCCGTTCCGCGGTCCCGTGGGCCTCGCGCACCTGCCCTACATCAACCCGTACACCATGAGGCGGCCGAGATGATCCGCCGCCAGGCCGAGGAACCCGACCTGCGGGCAGCAGCAGTCAAGGAGGCCGGCGACTACCCCCACCTCCTCACCCCTTCGTCAGGGAAGCCGCACGCCTCTGGCCGGAACAGGCAGGGTCCGCATGTCAAGACGGCCGGGCCGCAGCCGCCAACCCCTCATCGGCGAGCTCCCCGACCACGTCGTCCGCGAAGAACCCGAGGTCACCCGGGTGCACCTGCGGCTCGCCCGGCTCAGCCGCACGGCGCGCGCTCTGGAGGCGTCCGTCAACATCACGCGCTACGGCCTGCCCGGTGGCCAGTCGCGCGCCCTCGTCGAGCATGGCGGCCGCGCGGGCCGACGGCGTAGACGTGGCCGACGCGCCGGGACAGCGGCACCGCGATCGTGCCCGGCCCGCTGCCGAGGTCGGGGCAGGTCTGCGAGCCGGCCAGGCAGAAGGAGCGGTCGGCGAGCACGGTGTGGAAGGCGTCGGCGTGCGGGGGCCGGTAGGGGGCGTAGTACGGCGCCGCCGTCGAGAGCCGGGTCACGAGCGGGCTCCCTGCGGGTGGAGGAGGTCGGCCCACGGGTGCGGGCCGTACGCGGTGAACAGGGCGTCGGCGAGCCACGTCCGCGCGGTGGGGTCGAGTACGGGGAGCACGGAGTCCAGGTCGAGCTCGTCCTTCGGCCGGATCACCTTGGCCTTGTAGAACAGCTGGACCTCCGGCGCCAGGTAGGGGACGCCGTCCGCGCTCACCGCCCCGAGCCCGGCCAGCGGCCGGCGCACCTGCGGGCAGCGGCGGGAGACCCAGTCGTCGCCGTCGGTCTCGTCGAGCATCACCTGGACCTGCCACGGCCGGTCCGGGGCCGGCCGGCACCAGACGTCGTGCACACCGGGCGGCAGGACCTCGCCGGGCGCCCACGGCCGCAGGTGTCCGGGCGGGTCGGCCGCCCACCACTCCCACCCCGCCAGGGCCTTCTGGACGGCGAGCTGGTCGCGGCGCATCAGCAGGACGTCGATGTCGCCGTGCTCGCGGAGCACACGGCCGGCAGCCAGCTCGATGGCGTGCCCGCCCGCGATCCACCACGGCGCCCCACACCCCTCGAACCGGGCCACGGCCTCCCGCAGCGGCAGCGGCTCCCACTCGGTCCTCACGCTCACGGCCGACCTCCTCGCCCCGGCCCGGCGGATTCCGGGCGATGCCGCAGCGTAGCGCCGACCACACGACGGTGCGGGCCGGACGGCGTGATCGTCAGCCGGTCGTGGCGGGCATCGTGGCGTTGTTCTCGTAGGGGGTTTGACGATCCCACGGTGGGCGGCAGTGAGACGGCGGCTACGCTCGCCTGCGCCGCCGCGGCGGTGCCCCCGGGGTAGGGTGCCCTGATGCGTACGGGAACCCCCGACACCCGGCTGGTCTTCCTCCGCGGGAACTCCGGCTCCGGCAAGTCCACGGTCGCGCCGGCCGTACCGGGCACGGATGAGCCCGGCAGCCGTGCCGCGCGCTGATAGCGGTTGATCACCCAGTGCTGCTCTGGGATGCCGACGGCTGGGAACCGGACTGGGGCCAGGATCCTCACGACGGCTTGCGGCACGCGGCACCCTCGCTGCGCCAGTGGCTGTGGACGTGGGCAGACGGGGGCAACTTATGGGATGAGGTGCTGGCACAGCCCGAGTAGGTGCTGAGCACTCTGAGCTCGCTCAACGGATTCCGTGCTCGAACGGTGAGTCGTAGGCCGTCACTCACCTGGGCATTGCCGGATAGGCGGACGGCCCCCGCATGATCACGCGTTCCCTCACAGAACCGCGATCACGCGAAGGCCGTAGGAGTGAGTGAGTCTGCTGCAACACGATGCTCGCCGGGAGACGTTTGCGGGAGCGTCACGCTTCCGGGAGTGCTTCTGCTCGTGCCTGACCGCACGAGCAGACGAACTGTTCCAGCTGACGGATGCATTGCTGTGTGGGGACGGTCCGGTGACGACGCCGGTGGACCTCACGCTGAGGGCGGAGCACCGGCGAACTCCCTGTCATCGAAGGCGCGTTGATCTACCTGGAGGTCGGCCGCCTGCGGTGGCCACGATCCGCTCCCCGTCTGGCTGTGGACATCGGCCACCCGCCTGACTGACGAAGACACCAACCTGCGCTGGCAGTCGTTACTCCGCAGGTTCGACCTGGAACACACCTTCCGGATGGTCAAGGAGACCCTCGGCTGGACCCGCCCGAAACTCCGCACGCCTCAAGCGGCAGACCGGTGGACCTGGCTGATCACCGCCGCCGCCCACACTCAACTCCGCCTCGCCCGCCCTGTCCGGCCCGTGCGCCGAAACCCAGCCCGGCCCGGCCCCGGTAGACCCCTCGGCTCGAAGAACCGGAACCCCACCACCCGCTACGACGTGGGCAAAACGAGCAGGCGACCCAAGAACGTCGCCGAACGCCATCACCGCAGCTGGAGGGTGGGATTCAGAGTGGGACGCAGAAGAGACACGTTCGGGGAGCGGACACTGTGACCGCTCCCCGAACGGAGGCTCTGAGGCGGTGAGTCTGTTGTGGCAGATGTTGCGGTTAGCGCCACCGCCAGGTTCCGGACTTCGCGTTGGCCGCGGCGAATCGCACCCGGAGTGCTCTCACACTCCGACGAGCCCCTGCTGCCGGAGGACTTCCAGCCCGAAGATCCCTGCCTTCCTGGCGTCGACCCCTCCCGTGTCGGGATCCGAACATGCGAACGCCTCGATGATCTCGTCCTTCGATCGGACGCCGTCGCAGAGTTCAAGCAACTCGACCGACAGCGGACTGAGCGAGAAGTAGGAGACCTCCTCACCCTCCTTTGCGACCCGGGCGAGCGTCGAACTCCGGGCGGGCAGGCTGGCGAGGCTGTCCCTCCGCCTCAAACAGGCGATGAGCTGCTCGTAGTCGACCGCGAGTCTGAGGAGCGAGATGCTCGACGGAACGTGCGGCACACCGGGTCTGGCGTCCGCGCGGCGCTGCTCCCCGTCGGCCTCCTTCCGCAGCCGGCACACTGCACGTTCGAGCCTGAGCATTTCCACGATGACCGGATGGCTCGGGTTCACCGACGGTGTGAGATAGGCGCTCTCCAGGAACTGAAACAGCTCGTTCTGGAAGTCCAGATGCGCGTAGTAGGCGGACACGTCGAAGGAAGACGTCCACTCTTGACCGCCGCGCGGAAGGCGCCATGCGCGCCACGCGTCGAAGACAGTCAACAGATCGCCGCTGTCCTGGTGTAGTGCGATCAGAAGCCATCGGAAGCGCTGCATCCCGACGAGGACGAACTCCCGCAGCTCCTTGAGGTAGGACTTCTCCAACCACGGGGTGGGCACGGTGTAAAAGTTGGGGAAGACCTCAGGGTGCGCCGCGATCATTTCCCGGTCCTCGGAGCTCTGTTGCCATCCCTGGTGGGACATGTCCGAGTAGATCCCGTCCAGCGTGAGCTGGTCGGCGTAGCGGCGCTGGATCGGGGTGTCGGCGAGCGGGGCGAGGAGATGCAGCTGCGGTTCGACGTGGTCGAGGCGCAGCGCGTCCATGAGGAACGCGATGGTCCCGCGCAGGTCCTCCAGCGTCTCTTCCGGGAAGCCGGTGATCAGCGAGGCAGCCGTCTTGATTCCGTACCGGTCGGCGCATTCGAGTCGTTCCATCGCCTCGTGGAGATCAATGCGCTTCTTGACGATCTTCTGCATCCGGGCGGAGCCGGTTTCGATTCCGAAGAAAATACCTCGGCAGCCCGCGCGGTACATCAGCGCGATGAGCTCCTCGTCGATGCAGTCAGTGCGGGCGCTGCAGGACCACTGGAAACTCTCGCCACTCTCCAGCAGCGTCTCGCAAAACTCGACGACCTTGCGCCGGTCCACCGTGAACATGTCGTGGACGAGGTCGAAGGCGGTGATTCCGTACTCCTGCTTGACCTTCCGCATCTCTTCGAGCACGCGCCCCGGCGACTTCAGGCGGAAGCGGCGCCGGAAGAAGTCATTGGTGGAACAGAACTCGCAAGCGAACGGGCATCCGCGGCCCAGTTCGAGGGGGAGGTCCCGGCACTCCTTGATGAACGGGTGGAGGTGGAACGCCGGCGTCGGCAGGTCGTCCAAGTCCTTGATCACCGGAGCGTTCGGATTCCGCACCACCTGGGCGCCAGCCCGGAAGGTGATTCCCTCGATGGGGGCGGGCGAGCAGCCCGAGTCGAGTGCGTCCAGAAGCAGCGGCAGGGATTCCTCGCCTTCGCCGCGCACCACGTAGTCGATAAAGGGGAACGCCTGCATCGAGGGCACGTCCACCACTGATGCCTGCGGGCCGCCCAGAATGATGACGGAATGCGGCTTGGCCTGCTTGACGGTCTCGGCGATGCGCAGAGTCAATGGGTAGCTGCTGCAGATCGTACTGAATCCGTAAACGTCGGCAGGCAGCAATTTGATCCGCTCGGCCGCGAAAGCAGAGAACTCCACCAACTCCCCGTCGACGCCCGCTTCGCCGCTGTGGTGCTTGCGAAGAAATTCGTGGTACCACCGGTTGAGGTCGACGATGAGCGGCTGCTGGCCTCCCTTCTCCAGCACCGCAGCCAGGCTCAACACGCCCAGCGGTACGGTCTCGGAGACCATCTGCTTGGCGCGGTTCTCGGCCACGGAGGCGTCCTCGTACTCCGTCACCGTCGGGGGACTGATCAGACACACTCTCATCTCTGGATCCCTCATTAGGACCGGGCCTCGCTATGGGTGTACATGGCGAGGCCCGGGAATCTGTGTGACGGCTGGAGCAGCTAGAAGCCGACCGACACGCTGATCCTCACTTCGATGAAGGCCTGGTCGTCCTTGCCCTTCATGGATTCGACCATATTATTGTGGAACTTCTCCTGGAGGGCGGCGAGCTCGGCCTTGCTCAGCCCCATGTCGGGAATAGAGACGACTACTTCCTTCGTGGTCTGGTCACTCATGGGCGCCTCTTTCGGTGTGGGTGGCATGTGCACCGTCCCGGAACTTCAGCGCTACCGGCAAGGTGCGGAGGTGAACATGATGATTCGACCGGACCTGTGGAACCGGATAATCCGCCACCCGTGGGCGCGGCGGGACGACATCGCGGGAACACGGACGCAGGGGCGATCAAGTCACCTGACCAGTCGGCGATTTCGATGGGCACTTCGCCCGTGGTCGAAGACCCCGAAGGCGCCCTCGTCGATGAAGACTGAGGCCTGGTGGTTCGTCATCACCGCTCCTCGTGTAGTACGGCCGGTCCCGCAGTGCCTCGGCCAGGCTGCCCCTGGTGTAGGCCAACAGGCCGGTCTTCGCTCCCATCGCCCCTCCTCGCACCTCCGCGGGCAACGCAGACGAGGCCTGTCTTTCGCGTCGGGCGGCGTGCGTGCGCGTCTTGGCGAGGCCTGCGGAACTTCCGGCCGATGTCGCTACTTGAGCTCGATCACCAGCTCGAAGTCGTCGCCCTCCCGCCAGCCCGAGGTGATCATCCCGCTGGGATGCTTGTCATCCCCCCAGGCGTAGAAGTGCTCCCAGGTGACCTTGTCGCCGTACCAGTGGTCGTAATCCGTCCTCGCGTACGCCTGGACGGACTTGCCGTCGTGCTTGGTGTCCCACAGTTGGAACGTGCCGCTGACCTGCGGCTTGCCCTTCTGCGTCCGTGTGCACTCCCGGTACTTGGCGCGGCCCCCGGTGATGTTGATCTCCTTCCAGACGGAGCATGTGGCGGCCGCGACCGCCGCACTGCCGGTCGACCGCGCCGACGGCGCGGCGTTCGCGGCCGGGGCGGCGGCGAGACCGCCAGCCAGGGCCAATCCGGCAACGGTGAGGGCGATGCGCTTGCGTAACAGCACAGCGGTTCCTTTCCGTCATACGGCGGACGGTTCCCCCATCAGGTCCCTGGTTGCCCGCCGAGACCAGACCACCGTGCCCACTCCTGTGTCTCTCTTCAGCCGTCTTGGGGCAATACCACCCTTTCGGGAACTCTCGCCCGGCCGGGCAAGGACCCGTTCGTCTTCGAGGAGTACGCCTGCACCTCCAGCCGCCTCCGCCCGCCGGAGTGGCCGAAACCCGGCGGACTACTCCCCTGCGCGCGGCCTAGCGGAACCGTGCTCGGCCGCCAGGAGTTGGACCACGCCGACCCAGGGGAACTCACCGGTCTTGTGGCACGCACGGACCTCCCACCGTCCTGCGGGCACGGCGACCGGGGCTTGCTCCGGTTGTCCTCCGCCGTCGGGGTAGGGGACGCCGAGGTCCTTGCCGGCCTCGGCCGAGTCCATGAGCACAGCCGGGCCATCGGTTTCCCAGACCCCGCACGCCTCCCACGGCGTCGCCGGGTCGTTCAGTACGGTCTGGGCGGCGGCGAGAAGCTCCGTGTCGGAGTCGGCGGCGAGCCACCGTAGGAAGATCCTCTGCTCGGGCAGGTAGCACGTGGTGGCGGGCTCATCGCCGAGCACCAGCGCGGACGCGGTGCGGGTGCCGCCCAGGTCGACCACTCCGGCGTACGCGCGGACCGCGCAGGCCCGGTCGTAGTCGTCCGGCACGTCCGTGCCGCCGACGATCGCACCGCCCTCGGTGCAGCCGCCCCACTGGTGCAGGGCGGACACGGGCACGACGATCAGCGGTCCGCCCATGGACTGCACCCAGGTCAGACCGAGCCCGTGGCGGCTGGTGTCGTCGTCGATGTGGCTCATGCACGTAGTCTGCCGTCCCCCGGTGACAGGCCGAACCAGCGTCCGGTCGCGGAGGGGGGTCTACAGGCCGCTCCCGGTGGCGCGCTGGATGCCCCACTCGCGGACGTTGGGGGCCAGCTCCGTGGCGTACGGCAGGCACTGGGCGGCCAGACCGTGCAGGCCCACGTTCTGCCACTGGTCCTCGTGGGCGCGGCGGGCCAGCAGGCCGAGGTCGTCGGCCTCGACGATGGCCTCGGCGGCCAGATAGTCCTGGAACGACTGGTGCAGGAAGCCGATCTCTCCGTCAGCCGACTGGCGCAACAACCCCGACCGGACCAGCAGATGAGACAGGATTCGGCCGGCCTCGGCACGGACGTGCGGCATCCCCTGAGCGCTTGCTCCAGAACCCTGACCGCAAACGATTCGCCGGCCTGGGAGCGGCCGTTGCACCGGAGCCCCCCTGGGGAGACCACGCCATGTTCGACCGTGAACCCCGCCGTCGCACGCTGGTCCGAGCCGCCGTCACCGGCTTCCGCGCGGACCTTGCCCGCGCCGTCACCGGGTGGGTGATCAGCATGTCCTCGACCGTTGGGCGGTGTCGTCGTCGTCCCATGCGGATCCGGCCCGTCGGCCGGTTGAGCCACGACCGCCGTGGACTGCTCCGGATCCCCCCAATACACAGCGGCTCCGCGCCCCAGCGCACTGAGGAACTGTCAATGTCACGGACCGACAAAGGAGCGAGCACATCCTGCGTGATGCACTGTCACATGGCGTCGACCGGCCCGTGGATACGATCTTGGACGATGGACGGACGGCTGGAGCAGGGCTTCGGCGTGGACGGTCTGGCCCTGGCCGAGCCCGGCACCAACCGCACCGACCCCGACTCAGGGCTGTCCGCCGTCATCCCATCCCGGACGAGGAGACCGGCCGCCTGCGCACGATCGCGGACCCGCTGACCCTCCTCGTCCGCCTCGCCCCGGACGGAACGGAACAGACCCCTCGTGAGCCTTCGCCAGATCGAGCCCAAGCAACGCGGACTCCTCATCGTCAACTCCCACCCCGAGGGCGCCGCACAGACCGTCCGCCGCACCTGGGAGGCGATCCCGGCCCGCACCGACGGCCGCCGCCCGGTCGCGCTGATCCTGGGGCACTCCGCGGGGTACGGGCTCGCCACCCTCCTGACCGGCCTGCGCCGGCACGGCATCCGCGGTATCGGCGTCGCCTTCGAGACCGCCGACACCGGCCGCCGCACCGCGACCGCCGGCTGGTACCGCACCGCGGCCGCCGCCCGGCTCGCCGCCGAGGCCGGCCACGACATCCGGTTCGTGAACGCCGACGCCTTCTCCGCCGACGCCAAATCGCACGTCGCGGACCTGCTGGAAGAGCACTACGGGCCGGTCGACCACCTCATCTACAGCCTCGCCGCCCCCCGCCGCACCGACCCGGGCTCCGGCACCGTCCACCACTCCGTGATCAAACCCCTCGGTGCCCCTTACGAGGCGCCCGCACTGGACTTCTCCGGCCCCGACCCGAAGGTGTCGTGGGCCCGGATCGAACCCGGCACCGACGAGGAGACCCGTGCGACCGTCGCGGTGATGGGCGGCGACGACTGGAACCTGTGGATCCGGGCCCTCGCCGGCCGCGGGCTCCTGGCCGAGAAGTTCACCACCGCCGCCCTGACCTACGTCGGCTCGGAGGTCACCGCCCCCGTCTACCGGCAGGGCACCATCGGCGCGGCCAAGGAACACCTGGAACAGACCGCCCGCGACCTCAACGACTCCGCCCTCCTGAAGGAGAAGGACGGCCGGGCCTTCACGGTCGTGGCGGGCGCCGCGGTCACCCAGGCCTCCAGCGCCATCCCCTCCATCGCCCTCTACACCGCCTTCCTCCACACCGTCCTCGGCCCCCGCGGCTTCCGCACCCCCGCCGAACAGGCCGCCGACCTGTGGGACCAGCTCGAAGGCCGCACCCCGCTCGTCCTCGACGAGACGGGCCGCATCCGCCTCGACGGATGGGAACTCGACGACGAGGTACAGGACCGCGTCCGCGAACTCTGGGCCGACCCGCAGCGCGGGCTGGAAGCCTCCCGGTCCGGCGCCGACTGGTTCATGAACGAGGTCAGGGGCCTGTACGGCTGGAACGTCGACACCGTCGCCTACGACCAGCCGGCCGAGACCGACATCCCCTGGCCCACACCGCGATAGGCCGACGAACGCCCCTGCGCGAGCCGGATCCGGCCCCTTGCCACCGCTCCGGTCCGGCCCGCCCTGGCGCCAGCCGCTCCTCCTCCGCCTTCGGAGTCCGGCACGCGGCCCGCTGCCGCCGCCGGCCCCCACCCCGAGCCACCATGCCGCGGACGGCCACGATCTGCCGGTCGAGCACGGCGGCCCGCGCACCGTCGCCCGCCCGGCGAGCCGCCACGGTGAGACGGGCCACGATCGGCATCGCGCCCCAGGCCGACACGGCCGGCGGCGCGCCGCGATCGAACAGCACCACGCGCGTACCGGGCCGGACGACCTGCCCCACGCGGTGACGCCGTTGTGGCTGGTCACTTCGCCGCCGGGGAGGTGACGGGATGCTCCCGGCCTCGCCGATGGCTTCCCAGGAGGCCGCACTCATGGGGTGGAACAGGGTGGTGCGGAACAGCTGAAGCCGATTTCCGGGCGAGGGGTCCGCTGGGCGAGCCCGCACACCGAAGGACTCGTCGGCGCCCGGCTACACCTCCACGCTCAGGGCGGAGCGCTCGTCCCCGCGAGCGCGGGGAGCAGTTCGCTCGCGACGCCTTGATGAGCTGCTGCATGGGGTCATCCCCGCGGGCGCGGGGAGCAGTCGTTGACGTGGCCGTCCTGGTCGACCACGAAGGGTCCCCGCGGGCGCGGGGAGCAGCTCTTGCGCGCCATGGCACGGAACAGGAACCGCGGGTCATCCCCGCGGCCGCGGGGAGCAGTCCAGCACGGGAACGAGGACTTCGAGCTGGGTGGGGTCATCCCCGCGGGCGCGGGGAGCAGCCGCAGGTCTTGGACCTGATCTGTCGGGGGTTGGGGTCATCCCCGCGGGCGCGGGGAGCAGTTCTGCCAGGGAGGGCCACCGCGCACGTCCGTCGGGTCATCCCCGCGGGCGCGGGGAGCAGCCAGTCGCAGAACTTTCAACAAGGTGTGGCCGGGGGTCATCCCCACGGGCGCGGGGAGCAGGCTTGCTGGCCTGCCACTTTACGGAGGCAGAGTGTCGTTCTGAAGCACTTTCACTAAAACTGCCATTTCGGGCTATAGCTCCCAGAACCTCCAACCTCCGGCGGGAGCCCTACGCTGCATCCCCGACAGCCGCATCGCGACGCCCCTGAGGCCGAGGTCGTAGCGATCTTCGTGTAGGGCGAGGGCCAACGGCTTCGGCTTCGTCGCTCGCCTCGCCCCCGGCACAGCCGCCTACTGGCGTGTCAGCGTGGCCGGGTCGACGTCGCGGGGGAACGTCGTGGTGAGGCGTGTGAGTGTGACGGGCTCAGCGGTCAGGACGTCGGCGTAGGCACCGTCCTTGAGTTCGCCGACGACCAGGCGGGGCGCGGGCTCGAACACGAAGCGCCAGTATGACTCGATCCCCGCCTCCGCGTAGAGGAGGGGCTTTACCTTGCGGTCCATCATGCGTTGCCCGGGGAGACGAGCTCGACGACGAGCAGCACGGCCTCCATCCCGATGCTGACACCGTCCTCGGCGGTGGCTCCCGCGTCCGCGACGACGATGTCCGACACAACCAGACCGGACGGCAGGATGACGTTGACGCCCTCAAGGACCTCGATCGGGGCTCCGGCGGCGCGGGCCGCCGCGTCGAGGGCGACGTGGAGGCGGAAGCTGGCCCGCTGGTGGCGTACGCCCCGGGCGGGCGACATCACGAGGGAGTCCCCCAGCAGGTCGTAGCGGGTACGTCGTTCTTCGGGCAGAGCCAGGACGGCGACGGTCCACGGGCCAGTGGGTTCGAGGGCAACGCCCATTCCCTTGACTTCCTCTCCCGCCAGTGTGAACCGGCGGGGGGGTACCTCTGTCTCCCGCGTACGGGCCAGCGGCTGCCCGGACGGCCTGGTGGGCGGACGCGCGCCAGGGCGCTGTCCCGGCTGCCTCACATTCCACCGCAGGGCCGTCGAGTGCGGGGAGATGGGGGGCTGCCCCGCCCTCAGGGCCTCGCTGGGACCGGCGCCGCCGCTCCCACCCTCGTTCCCGCCCGTACCTCGGCTACTGCGGACGCGCTCGCCATTCGGGGGCGAGCACCGCCCAGACCTGCTTGTCGTGACGGGCTCCGCCGAAGGGCCAGGCCTCGCGGCGTACGCCTTCGAGGGTCATGCCGAGCCGTTTGGCCACCGCCGAGCTGCGGTCGTTGTCGGCGCGGCAGTGCCACTCGGCGCGGTGCAGGCCCCGGGCGGTGAAGGCCCAGTCCAGCAGGAGGCCGCTCGCCTGCGTGACCAGGCCGTGTCCCTCTCCGGCCGGCTCCAGCCAGCAGCCCAGCTCGCAGGAGCCCGAGGCGGCGTCGAAGGCCGTGAACATCACGCCGCCGACCAGCGTGCCGTCGCCGAGCCGGATGCCGTACAGGCGGGCGCCGTCCGACGCCTGGCGCTCCGCGTACCGCTGCAGGGTGCCCCGCGCACCGTCCACTCCGTCGGTGACGAAGCCCGCCCCGACCCAGGGACGGATGTACTCGCGCGCCCGGTCCAGGTGGGCGGCGAACTCCTCGGCGTGCCATATCTCGAGCGGGCTCAGCCGGGCGCCGTCGCGCAGCGGGAGAGAGAACATGTGGACCCCATTCGCATAACAAGCGTTACGGATATGTACCGTAGCAGCATGCCACGTACCAAGGGAGACCACGAAGCCCGGCGCCGCGACGTCTCGGAGGCGGTCTGGCGGGTGCTGGCCGCGCACGGTTTCGGCGGCCTGACGCTGCGCGCCGTCGCCACCGAGCTCGGCGCCACGACGGGGATGCTCACCCACTACTTCCCGGCCAAGCGCGACCTCGTCGCCTACGCCCTGGACCTGCTCACGGAACGCACCGCCGCCCGCCCCCGCCCCTCCGGCGGCCAGGGCCTGGCCGCCCTGCGGGCCGCGCTGCTCGGCGTCCTGCCGCTGACCCCCGAGGCCACGGCCAGCAACCGGATCTGGGTCTCCTCCTGGGACACGGCCCTGGCCGACCCCACCGTGAGCGCGGACCACGCCCGCAAGTACGCCCAGAGCCGGGCCAAGCTCCGCGACCTCGTCACGGCGGCCCAGCAACTCGGCGAACTGCCGCCCGGCGACCCGGAGCGCATCGCGACCGCCGCCCAGTCCTTCAGCCTCGGCCTGACGGTCCAGGCCCTGTTCGCCCCCGAGGCGTTCCCACCGGCCCGCCAGACCGAACTCCTCGACGACTACCTGAGGTCACTGACCTCCCCACGGCCGTCCAGCGACGGGACGCCTTCGCCATGAGGGCCGGCACGACGGGAGCCTGGGCACGAACCCGGCGGGCACGGGGCAGCCGAGACGGCCTACGTCTCCTGAGCTCGCCAAGGGCCCTCCATCCCCGCCCGGCGCTGGAAGCAGATCCTGCATACGTCTCGTGGCAGTCGGATCCATGCCCTCGACTGCGGCAAGCAGGACTCAGGCGGACATCATCCCGACCGCCCTGGCGGATCCACCCCTGCGGGCGCGGGGAACAGTCGCCATGAGCACCTGAGGTCCATCCCTGCGGGCGAGAGCAGTAGAAAAGCTGGGCTTCCCCCACGCCTGGGAGCTCGGGTTCATCCCCGCGGGTGCGGGGAGCAGGTCA
Source organism: Streptomyces sp. NPDC029216 (assembly GCF_040648015.1). NCBI lineage: Bacteria > Bacillati > Actinomycetota > Actinomycetes > Kitasatosporales > Streptomycetaceae > Streptomyces > Streptomyces sp. NPDC029216. Next base: position 14,190 of record NZ_JBEZWL010000031.1, read on the forward strand.
GCGAGTCCCTGGCCCTGGCGGGCGAAGAGGGGCCATCCCCGCGGGTGCGAGGAGCATCAGGCAACGATCGCGGCGCGGCGCTCGGGGGTGGGTCCATCTCCGCAGGTGCGGGGAGCAGCCGACGTCGAGCTGGGGGGATCTGGACCTCGGGATCATCCCCGCGGGGGTGGGGAGCAGCCGCCGGACGTGGTGAAGCCACCGGGGGCGGGGGGCCATCCCGCGGGTGCGAGGAGCAGATCCGGAGCTTGTACATCGACGCGGCGTTGGCGGGACCATCCCCGCAGGTGCGGGAAGCAGTGCATGAGCCCGTAATGCCCCTGCGAATAGGTGGGACCATCCCCGCGGGTGCGGGGAGCAGTCCTCCGAGCCCGACGAGCGCCTGGACGAGGCGGGACCATCCCCGCGGGTGCGGGGAGCAGAGGAGGGAGGCCTTGCGGCCGTCGGCGGTGGCGGTAATGCGGTCGGGACCATCCCCGCGGGTGCGGGGAGCAGGCTTACTGACCAGCCACTTTAGGCGGCCAAGGGACAGTTTCGAAGTACTTTCACCGAGACCGGCATTTCCGAGTAAGCGGAGATAAGCAGCAAAACGGCCAGAAATGGCTCGTGGGTCACAAGCCCGTCGCCCTCATGCCCCGTCAAGGCTCCTGACCGGAGCCCGAACGAACGGGCAGACCAAGGGTGGCATCGTCTGCCGATGGAGGCTGAGTAGCCCCCTCACCCGGACAGTGACCACACCAGATTCCGGAAGACCCGCTCACTGCCAAGCCTCCTGAGCTGCGGCCTGGTCGGCGGCGGCGAGCTGGTGGGGCGGGTTCCTCCAGTCAAGTGCGGTACTCGATGGGCTGCATCTCGCCGCGCCACTGATAACGAGGAAGTCTTCCCGCCCTCTCTGTCGCGGTTGAGGGGGCGAGCGAAGGGCCCACAATGGCCCGGGCGTTCCAGCGGCCCAGGCGGCTGGTCGAAGGTGAGGGCGGTAGTAGTCGCTGCCAGCGGTCCCTGTGATCGGCGGCTTCCCGCCCAGTGCGGCGAGAGCTGAGACCAGTCGGCTCGACGGGCCACCTCGAACCTCCGACACATCGACGCCGGGACGGGACGCAGACGGTCAGCTGCTCCTCAGCCCTGCCGGGCATGCGGTGCCCCGGCGGGGTGGCTGGTCGCGGATGGCGGCCGGCGGGCCACATCCGCGTACAAGGCGGCACAGTGGCCGATGCCGCATGTCCCTGAGGCGGCCACCTGCGCGGCTCGGCCGGCGCAGCCGCCGCCTGGGCCGGCGTTCAGTGGTGCGGGTTCCGGGACCCATGGGCAGGCGGGGCCGCAGCCTTCGAGTCCGGGCCTCCGTGTCCACCGGCTCAGCCGGCCGCTCCGCCCCGCCGCCCGGCCCGCGCCCCCGGGCCGGCGGCCAGGCGGGCGACCGGGCCGGCGGCCGGGGCCAGGGCCAGGCACGCCCCCACCACCTCCGCCCGATGAGCCGACTCCGTGCCCCCGACCGCCGCCAGGACCCTGCGTGTGTGTTCCGCCTCGCGGAGCGCGGACGTGCGGAAGGCGAACCACCGGCGCACCACCTCCATCAGCAGCATCCCCGCCACCGCGAGCACCACCAGCCACCGAGCCGCCCCTCCGCCCAGGGAAGCCACCACACCCAGTACCGTCATGTCCCCGTTCCTCCTCGCCCACCGGCCGTCGTCCAACGGATGCGGCCAACTCTCCGCCGGACGCCGGATTTCCCTCTAGCCTGCGGAAATGCCGAGGAAACCCGCCCCGGCCAGAGAGGAGCGGTACGTGAGCGTGGGGCGCCCCAGGACCAGCGGCCGGCAGAGCCTGCCGGAGCTGGCGGACCTGGCCGAGTGGTTCGAGAAGGCGCTCGGCGCTGCCGGGTACGCCTCGCCCAACGCCTTCCTCACCTCCCGCCGCAACCACCACGCCCGTCCCCTGCCGGACAAGAACGCGCTGTACGCGATCCGCAACGCGCTCGCGCTGCCCAGCCTCGAGACCATCCGCCACCTCGCCGAGGCCCTCGGCAGCCCGCCCGAGACCGCCGCCTCCCACTGGCTGCGCGCGAGCCGGGCCCTGGCCCGCAGAGAGCTCGCCCGACGCAACCGTCCCACGGCGCCCGCTCCGACCTGGGAGTCCCTGCCCCCGCCCAGCCCGCTCCTGGAGGATCTGCTGCGCAGCCAGGCGTCCGCCGCGGAGCAGTTCCCGTACGACCTGCTCGGCGTGCGCAAGCCCCCGTTGTCGGAGATCTACGTCGAGCAGGACTTCCAGCCCCTGGCACCCGCCGCGTCCCCGCTGTCGGCCCAGCGGCACCACCAGGACACCGCTCCCACCCTGGCTGCCGTCCTCTCCCGTCACGACCACCTCTTCATCACCGGGGGCCCCGGCGCCGGCAAAACCACCCTGGGCCGTCACCTGGTCCATCAGATCGCCCGCTACTGGCTCTGCGAGGAGGACGCCGAGACGCCGTGGTGCCCGGCTGCCGTGGTCGCCGTCCGCGTCACCGCCTCGGACCTGCTGACGCCCCACCCCTGGAGCCTGCAGCTCAGCCACGCGGTCGGGCGCGCGGGCACGCTCCTCAGCCCCGTCGACCGCTCCCACTTCGAGGTACGCCCGCACGGCGCCCCCTGGCTGGTCGTCGTCGACGGCCTTGACGAAGTGGCGTCCCCCGCTGTCCGCCAACGGCTTCTGGACAAGCTCGCCGAGCAGATCCGGCCGCACGGCCCGTGCCGGCTCCTCATCACCTCCCGGCCCCTGCCCCAGGAGGAACTGAAACCTTTCGCCGGGCTCTCGGGCCTCGGCTTCTACACCCTCAAGGGCTTCGACAGCGGCCGGCAGCGCACGTTCGCCGCACGCTGGTTCGCGGCGCAGGGCGATGCCGAGCCCGAGCGGCAGGCCGAGGAGTTCCTCGCCGACGTCGCGGACGCCTCCCTGGAGGACGTGCTCCAGGTGCCGCTCCTGGCGACCATCGCCGCGGCCTTCCGCAGCCGGAACCCGGGCCGTCCCCTTCCGCGTGGCCGGGTCGAGCTGTACGAGATGTTCCTGGCCGACCTGAAGAACGCCCGCGAGGGCAACGCCACCGTCCTCGACCGGTTCCTGGAACGGTGGACCCTCCGCGGCTACGGGAAAATGGCCGAATGGCTGACGGCGCACCAGGAACGGCTGCTGACCCACCTGGCATGGAAACGGACCGCCAAGAAGCCCCCTGCCTCACTGCTCGACGAAGCCCTGGAATGGCTGGACCGGCACCTGCCGACGGAACTGGAATGGCCGCCCGGGGCCAGGGGTGAGCTCGGCCAGTTCCTCGCGCAGTCCGGTGTCGTCTCCTTCGACGGCGACGAGGTGTCCTTCCTCCACCAGTCCTTCGCGGAGTTCCTCGCGGCCCGGGACGCCGCCGCCGCGATCCCCTCCGACTTCCCCCGCTTCGACCAGTGGTCGGAGGAGATCACCAACTCCTCCAGCGGCAACCGGATCCTGTTCACCCTCGCCCTGTGGGCCAGGCGGCCGGGAAACGACGTCGCCGTCATCGTCCGCCGCCTGCTCGCGGGCAAGCTCGGTCACCGGATCATGGCATTGCGCCTGGTGACCGCGGGAGTGCCGCTCGGCGAGGCCCTGGAGACGGCCGTCATCGATCGCCTGCTCGACTTCTCACACGACCCGGAAGACCTCTCCTTCCGGCCCGGCCACAACGTCCTCGCCGAACTCGCCCAGTTGCGCGGTCACCGCAGGCTGGCCGAGCGGCTGCATACGATCGCCCGGACCGAGGGGCTCGACCTGTCCCACCGGGGCGAGGCGGCGTGGGCGTACGCCCGGGTCGCGAACGTGCCCGAAGGCGTCCGGCTGCTGAAGTCCCTCACGGAATCCGACGACGACGAGGACGAGGAGAGCAGGCTCGCCTGCTACCGCCACCTGGAGTCACTGGATCCGCAGGAAGCACCGTCCATCGCGGGCAGGCTGCGCGCCCTCGTCACCGACCCGGACGCATCGCTGTGGGGGCGGCTGGCGGCGGCGTCCCGTCTGCTGGAACTCGGCAGCACCGACGGGCTCACCGAGCTGGCCCGCACCGTCCTGTCGGAATCGGAGGTGGACGGAAGGCACCTGTGGAGTGCCGGGGAGCTCTGGTACGACGTCGCCGGCCCCGGGGCCGCGCCGGAGGTGGCGGCCACGATCGCGGGCCGGCGCAGGATCAACTCCTGGGAGGTCGCCGGCCTGGCCATGGTGCTGTTCCGCTTCGACCTCCCCGAGCAGGCGATACCCCTGGCCCGCAGGGCCTTCTCGGAGTCGATCGTGGACGACGAGATCAGCGAACTGGTCGAGCTTTGGCTTGAGCTACGCGGAGCCCGGGGCGCCGACGAGATCGCCGCGATGATGCCGGGCCTGCGCAACTGGAACGTCGAGAACCGGGATTCCATCGCCTTCGACCTGCGGCTCCAGGGCTTCACCCGTCAGGCCGCCGACATCATCAGGACCGTTCTGCGGGAGAAGGCCCCGCGCATGCGCCGGTCGGCCCACGAACTCTCCTTGCTGCTCGCGCGCGGCGGATCCGAATCGACCGCCGAGGTGCTGTCCTGGCTGAACACGCTCGCCCCGGGCCCCGACGAGACGGCGCAGGTCCTGCGTCACCGTCTCGACGGGGCGGCACCCGCCGAGACGGTCCTCCCCCTCGCGCGGAAGGTCCTGCACCACCCCGGATGCCGCAACGATGCGTGCGCCATGGCCGCCTCCGTGCTCCTGCGCCATGGCGGACCCGACACCTGCGACGAAATCCTCGCCGCGCTGCAGGCCCGCCCCCACGACGGCGCGGCCCTGCGGGCACGGCTCCTGCCGATCCTCGCGGACCACGACGAGGCGGCGGCCGTGCTGGACCTGGGCGCCCGCATGCTGGCGGACCCGGGCATCACCAGCACCGAGATGACCACCGTCGTACGGGCCTGGCTGCGCATCGCGGGCCGCACCGGGGTGCACGAGGTGGTCAAGCGCATCGAAGCCGCCTGCCACCTCACCACCGACCAGGCCGGCGACCTCGCCGCCCTCCTCCTCGAACTCGGCCACCCGGCTGCCGCGGTACCCCTGTGGTGCCGGATCTGCACGACGCCGGGCACGGCGGTCGAAACCCGCTGGAACGCCCTCCGGCAACTCATCACCGCCGACGCGGAAACCCCTGCCGCCGGGGCCCTCCGCTCAGCCCTCGCCGTCGCACACGACCCCACGGAGTCCCTCACCCTGCGCCGCCTCTTGGCGTGGCTGACGGCTGCGGAATGACTCGGTCACGGGCCACTCCCAGGGCCAGGGGCGCCGAGCACTGTGTGGGCGCCGTCGGGCTCATCCCCGCGGGTGCGGGGAGCAGCCGGCGCTCGACCTGGGCGTCATCGACGAGGCAGGTCCATCCCCGCGTGTGCGGGGAGCAATGATCGTGGACGAGCGGATCACCAAGGCCGAGGGGTCCATCCCCGCGGGTGCGGGGAGCAGTCGATGACCAGAGCCCATCGGCGTTTGGCGACGGGTCCATCCCCGCTGCGGGGAGCAGGGCGCCTGATCGACGTGCGTGATGGTGCCCTGGGGTCCATCCCCGCGGGTGCGGGGAGCAGTGAGGTGTAGGTACTCAGGCGCAATCGGCATGGGGTCCATCCCCGCGGGTGCGGGGAGCAGAGGCGTCGGTAGCGCCTCCGGCGGGGCCGTCCGGGTCCATCCCCGCGGGTGCGGGGAGCAGAACGTCGCCAGCAAGGCCAGCCGGCCCGACAAGGGTCCATCCCCGCGGGTGCGGGGAGCAGGCTTGCTGACCTGCCACTTTAGGTGATCAAGAGCCGCTTTCTGAGCACTTTCACCGATACCGGCATTTACCAAGCAAGTGAAGATAAGCATCAAAGGGCCAGGGATGGCTCAGTGGCCGCAAGTCGTCGCCCTCATGAGCCGCCAAGGTGCCTGATCGGATCCTCAACGATCGGGCAGAACACAGTCAGCATGACGGGGATTCGACACGAGCTGCCGATGCTGGGGGGGAATCGCCCTCTCACCCGGAGGCGTTGGGCACGAGCGCCAGGGCATCAGCAAGCTGGCGGACCGAGACCGCGCCGGATTCCGGCAGTCCCGCCTGCTGCCAAGCCTGCTGGGCCACGCCCGTGTCACCCTCCGCCGCCGCCAGGACGTTCTGCTTCGCGCTGTTATCCGGGATCGGATCCGTGTCGACACCGTAGTCGGCAAGGTGGACGACGATACGGACCCCCAGCTTCGCGGGGGAAGTCATACGCTCGTTGAGCCGATAGACCCGCACCCGGTGCCGGTCAGAGCCCGCGCGCGTTCGACCTCCGAGTCCCCCCGGTCGGTGCGGATGAGCTGCTCCAACTCGCCCGAGCTGTTGCGCAAGACAAGAACACCCTGCGTACTGAAAGCCTCGACACGCACGTCCAGCAACGTCCCGTGAACTGCTCGCTGCATCCAGGCGGGCGATGTCCTGCCCAACCGTGTCACCCAGGACGTAGAGGGCCACCGCACGGTCACGGATCTGGTCCATCCACTGCGCCTCCTCCCCCTGCGGACACGGCGCCGACGGCATGAACGGCGGCAATTTTCACTGATCCATGATGACCAGTCACAGTCGCACACCCGTCAGCCGGTACGGGCCCCAGCCGTGATCCCGACGCCCACGCCCTTGCCGAGCTGACGGGGGTACCGTGGCTCCCCCTCGATGCCGTTGATGCTCACAGCAGAGCCGGGCATCCGAGCCCGCAGTGTCCGCCGCACCGGTGCCGCCCAGTGCTCCGGCGGCAGCAGGCACCGGCAGAGGCACCCTGCCCTGGGGGGCGAAGACACGACAGCGGTAGTCCGGAGGAGGTTGCACCTGCACCGCCCCCGATGCAGCCAGCCGTCAACCCGCTCCCATGAGCTCCGGGATGGGTATCGGGCACCTGCCGACGGCGCGCCGAACCCTACTCGGGCCGACGGCGGTTCAAGCTACGGGCATGGCTGACACGTTCGAGCGCGCCCCGCAGGTAAGGGCCCGCCCAGCCGCGTGAAGCTCTCGCAAACCTCCCGGACGAGACGCCGATCCGCACCAGGGCCGCGGACGGACCCGGCGACTTCGACGGGCACGGTGAGTACGTCCTGGTGGACGCCGCGCCCGTCGAGATGGACACCAACGGCGTCGAGAACACACCACAGGTCCAGTTCACACTGTTCGCGGTCGCACGAGCGGGCGTCTACGGCTTCGACGTCGACTGACACCACCGGGGCCGCCGCACTGGGCCGGTAGAGGCGACTGCGGTCTACGTATCCCGGTCGGTCCTGTTAGGAGCGGCGCTCAGCGGGCCGGACCGTCACCAGTGACACGCCTGTGACAGAAAGTGTGGCTTACGCCATGGCCTGGCATCCGCTTCCCTGATGGGGTGGCGTGATGCCCAGGATCCCTTCCGCTCTTCCGCTCCTCGCCGCGCTCCTGCTGCTCACCGGGTGCGGCGCCCCGGCGTCCGGGACCGCCGTCACGCCCCCGCGTGCGGACGGGGTCCGCATCACCTCCGTGACCATTCCCTCGGTCGCGCCCTCCCCCGGCTCGGACCGGTCAGACGTCAGAGCCGCCCCCCTCCCCGCCGGCGGCTCCGGAATCTCGGCCGCCTACGAAGTCACCAACAACGGCACCGAGGCGCTCGCTTACACGATCCTGTTCGACTTCACCACCGAGGCCGGCGAGGTCATGGCCAACACCCGCGAGACCGTACGCTCGGTCGGCCCCGGCGCGACCGTGCAGGGAACGGTCCGGCTGAACACTTTCACCCCCGGCTCGTCCCGGGTGACCCGTGTCAAGGTCTCCCAGGTGACCAAGGTGCCCGCCGCCGAGGCGCCGCCCGCATCCGGCGAGTGCCCGCCCTCCGGCATCCGCATCACCGCCGACGACGGCGACGCCGCGATGGGGCTGCGCGTGGTGGGCCTGCACCTGGAGAACTGCGGCAAGCGCGACTACACGGTCAACGGCTACCCGCTCCTGGAACTGCTGGACAAGAACCGGGCACCCGTCCAAGGGGTCCAGATCGTAGAGGGAAGCGGCGGCATCACCACCGGTACCGGATTCGACGAGCCGGCCCGCCCTCTGATCCTGAAGCCGGGCGAGAGCGCCCTCTCGGGGCTCATGTGGCGCAACACCACCGAATCCGGGGACGTCGTCAACGTCCCCTACGTCAGGGTGCGGGCCGTGCAAGGCGGCGATCCGGTGACCGTGACCCCCCACCTCGATCTCGGCACGACCGGCCGGCTGGCCGTCCGCGCCTGGACACGCCCGTCGAGGTAGGACCCCCGCCCGGAACCGGGTCCGGGCTCCCGGCCGGGGCGTGTCCAGGCACCGGCAGGACCGGCTATCCGGGGAAGGAGAAGTAAAGCGCGTTGCTGTAGAAGGACGCGAAGTGCTCCTGCCAGTCGGCACGGACCGAGGCGAGCCATTCGTCGTTCTCACCGGCGATCGCCGCCTCGGCCTGGGCGACGGCCGCGGGGATGTCGGCGGAGACGAGACGCTGGACCGCCGCCTCCGGGTCGTCGTCCGCGATGGAGACGATCTCTCCGGTCTCCAGGATGAAACATCCTGCCCGCTGCTTCTCCAGGTGGGCCGTGGTCTTCTCCACGCACTGGGCGAACTCGTCGTCGTCCTCAAGCCCCTGCCCGACCGCGTTCAGGAGGTCGCGGAGCAGGGCCGTACCCCTGTCGTAGTCCGCGGCGATGCCGATCCGCGGGTTCCAGATCATGGAGGGGACGATCGTCGTCCCGTACCCGGCCATGAGCTTGTGGGCGAGCGGGATGCCCCAGTTGTGCTCGGATATGCACCGGATCGCCTCGGGGATCGCGTCCTGCGTCGGCATCGAATCGGCAGAGTAAAGGTATGAACGGTTTGCCATGGCGGCGACCCTAACACCGGGGTCTGACAGGCCCAGTGCTGGTGGCCACGCCGTACCGCCGGCCCGGACGCGCCCTTTGAATCGCATCGCCAACAGCGCCCGTGAGAGCAGCAGGATGTGACTGGGAAGAGACGCACCGCCGGGTGGCGGAACCTCAGTGGGGTGAGGTGGATGGGTCGGCGGTACACGGACGCGGAGACATGAGTGCGGCGCGGCACCGAGGGACAGTTGCACATGGCCGCGCAGGACGGCACCGCGATGCTCCGCGACATGGCGCAGCGTTCGACCTGCAGGCAGAGCGCAGCGGTGGCGAGCACCTTACGCATGCAGGCCTGCTGAGCTGGACGTCCAGCTCAGCGCCATCGCCCAGCCAACAGCCCCTCCGATAGCGGCCCGTGGCTGTCCGCACCGGTCGCTACAGAGCATTGCCCTCAGGCGCTTGTCAGCTGCCACGGCGCCGCTCGGTCGGCGAGTACGGCCGCTCCCTTGTGCTTCCGCACTGTGGCAGGCCACCTCGGCGACAGGTGTGGCGGTGACCCCAGCGGGTTCATCCCCGCAAGTGCAGGGAGCAGGAAGTCGAAGTTCCAGGCGGGGTCCAGCTTCGGGTACCGGATGGTGAACGCATCGTCCGGGACGTGTCTGCCGGTCGCCATGATGTGTGCGTTCCAGACCATGCTCAGCACGTCCTTGCAGTGGAGGTGCGCTCGAAGACCTCGCGTCCCTGCGCGATCAACCAGCCACGGAAGTAGTCGAACGCGTCGTCGGAGCATCCGCCGTTGATCATGTAGGCAGCGGCCCACAGCGGGTTCGTGTAGGAGTCCGACATCAGGTCCTACAGCACCTGCTGAGCGGCGACGATCTCGTCTATCGGACGCGTGGCAAGCTGCGAGGTGGCCAGGCGTGCGACCTCTTCTCCGTCGTCCGGGTTGGCTGCCTGCGTGCGTGCTGCCTCGATGAGGTGCCAGAACTTCTGCTTGTTCATGGCGGCCGAGCATGCCACCCGGTACTGACCCGGTCGGCCCCGGACGTACGTACATGGGCAGGCCTCCTGCGAAGGACGTTGCTCGGATGGATGCCGGTCTCGCGCATCAGGAAGTGGTCACCGGCCTGACGAACGGGGCCATATGCGCGCGCAGCGCAATCCGTCCAGGAGGGCCCTGTTCGAGCCGCCAGTTCGCCGCTTCCAGCGCTGCCCGCGTCCGCTGCTCCCGCGCCTCCCGCTCGGCTTCCCCTGCAGCCGCCGTGGCGGCCCACTGCTGTTTCTGGTCCTGGCAGAGGCGAACCGCCGCTGCCCAACCTCTCCTTCTGCCCGGTCTCCAGCCGCTGCGCCACCCTGGCGATCGTCTGACGTCGCCTGTCCCCGGCCCGGGCGTCTGCTTCGGCGAACTCGACGTAAGCCGGTTCCACCCAGCGCAGGACGCCCTGCTCGCCGGGATCGGGCCCACCCACGTCGTACGAACTGACGCTTCCGGCGCAGAGGGCCGTGGGCCGTGGGCCGGGTGCCGTCGCGAAGTTCGTTCAGGACTGCCTCCCGCGGGACAGGCGGCGCTCCGCCGCGGTGATCAGGATGCCGAGCAGCATCGCCAGATCGGCCGCGCCTGCGGCGTCGTCGGCCCAGCGGGTGGTCTGGAGGGGGTGGACCTGGTCGAGGAGGACGCCTTCCCTGGCGAGGACGAAGGCCAACGCCAGCAGGGCCGCGCGCGCGTTGCCGTCCTCGAACGGGTGGAAGAACAGGACGGATCCACGTCTGCCCACGTCAGGGTATGTGCCCACAGTTCACTCACCGTCCCACTCTGCCGTGCGCGGCCGCCCTGACTCCACTCCATATCCGAGCCCGCCCCATCGGCGGAAGACGGTCCTCAGTCGCCGGGCAGCCGTCTTTTTCTCCATCGCTTCCATCCCGCCCGGCCGGCGGTACGCGCGCACAGCTGCGTCATCGACTCGCACACCATGTCGCTGCCTTGCGTCAGTGTGCGCGTCTGGAGTCAGTGACGCGCTGTTGCTACCCTCGGGCTCAGGCAGCGCCCAGGCCCACATGTGAGGAGCCCGCCCCCGTGACCCGCACCCGTCGCAACCTGTGGCTGCACAGGGCGAATTACCGGCGCCTCGCCGATGCCGACACGTTCCTGACTCCCTCGCAGCTCCTTGAGCTGCTTCTCACGGCGTATGCCGAGGGGCACATCGGTCTCAGCGTGCCGAAGCGCCCCTCGCGTGAGCCGGGCCGCGGACGCGTGGCCGTCGCTCTCGACGACGCCGTGTTCGCCCGCACCGAGGCCGAGGCCGGCGAGGGCCGTACGTCGCTCGTCATCGACACCCTGATCGAGGCGTACCTCGCCGGATCCGTGACCGTCACACTGCACGCCACGACCGAGGCCGCCGAACACCCCGCCACCCTCACCGTAGAACCGCCCGCCGAGGGCACGACCACAGCCGCCGCAGCCTGACCCGGAAGGAGCACCACCGTGAGCGCCCTCCCCCAGCACCACGAGCCCGAGCCCCTCCCCCGCACCCCCAACGCCATCGCCGCCGCCCTCAACGCCACCCGCAAGGGCACCTTCCTCGAAGAACTCCTCGCCGCCCAGGCCGGAGCCGACATGCTCGCCGTCATGGACCGCTGGTACCTGCGGGCCGTCGCCGACTCCACCCGCACCGACGCCCACCGCGCCCAGGTCGCCGCCCTCCGCTCCGGCGACCGGACCGGCGTCCGCTCCCTCGACGACGTCCTCACCGCCCTCGGGAACGGCCGGTGAGCCACGGCCTGAGCGACCAGGCCGCCGCCGTCCTCGGCGTGATGGCCGACAAGGCACCGGAGACCTTCGCCGCCACCGTCCGCTTCCTACCGGCCATCGCCGCCGCACACGAGGCCGGCACGGTCCCGCCCGGCGCCACCCCCACCGACCGGTGGGGCGACCTCTACGACGCCGCCGTGCCGGGCGCCTCCGTCATCGTGGAGTGGTTCACCGGGGACCCGCAGGCCCTCACCATCACCCGCATCACGTGGCTGGAGGCCGGCGGCTGACCGCCGACATGACCCCGGCCGACCGCCGCCTGGCGCGTTCCGGTCGGCAGCCAGCAGGGACGTTGGCGCTCGACGCCGCTACCGAGCGCCCGCCGGCAGAGACATCACCACGGTCCCCCCGCGACCACGGCCAGGGCATGGACGGGGCTTCGGGTGCGGGGCTGATCGTCGGACTCGGCAGCGCAGCACCCAGGTCGCCACCCGGCACGGAAGACGTCCGGGACGACTGGCGGCGGGCTGGTCACTCAACCTCTGCCGCCCTTGCGAGCGGGGCGCTGGCGCCGGCGGTGCCTTATCCATGGTGCAGCTATAGGTAAGGCCCCGGCCAGGCCGGCTGTGACCAGCTGGTGCGACAGGCCCCGGATTGGTGTCATGGCAGGACGCCCACGCGGTCGCCGTGTTGCCCGAACGGGGGCTCCTCCCCCGCGGCGGCGGGGAGCAGCTGAGCGGGCCACTGGTCGACATCCTCGCCCGTGATTCATCCCTGCGGGCGCGGGGTGTAGATCGGCCTCAACGCCGACAAGATGGCGGCGACGGGTTCATCCCCGCGGGTGCGGGGAGCAGCTGGTTCGGGCTGTCCCACAGGGTGCGGATCTGGGTTCATCCCCGCGGGTGCGGGGAGCAGGCTTCTTGAGCTGGATTCTAGGCGGGCAAGACCCTGTTTTCGAGCACTTTCAGTGAATCCGACAACTGGAATATACCCTTGCTAAGTGTCACCTATCGGGGCTGCTCCCAAGCTCCGGGGCGGACCCGGCGGACGTCTGACTTGCCGTCACACGCCCCCGTAAAGTGCGCAGTAGTGATCACCGATCGGCGGCGGGAGTGGCACGTGACGGGGCCCGGGGTGAGTGGGGGCGGCGGAGTGGGGCCGTTGGGTATTGGCGGGCGGTGGAGTTGTTCAGCCCGCAGAAGGTGCCCGGGCTGTCCGTCCGGGAGCGGGTGTATCCCGTTGAGGCGGGCGGGCCCCTGCCGTGGGAGGGCGGGCATGCGCTGCGGGCCGTTCCGCTGGAGGCGGGGTACGGGTGGCAGCACGTCGTCTACGGTGGGGCGTACGCCCTCGGTGCCGTACGGGACACCCTGCTCCGCGTGTTCGGGGAGAGCGGTGAGGACCACGACGGGCGGATGGACGGCGAGAGCGCGGTGTTCGCGCTCACCGTGACCGACGAGGGCCGGCTGCTGCTCGACTCCCCCGTGTTCTCCTCCTGCGCCTGGGCCACCGGCCGGGCGGTCTCCCCCGGTCCCGGCCGCCGGGGTTGGCTCGACGGGTTCGAGGAGGAGGCCGAGGCCTGGGGGGCGCGGGCCGCCGCCCTCGGGGGCCTGAGGGGGCGGCGCCGGCTGAGGGGGACGAGGAGGGGTCCCCCGTCGGGTCGGGGGTGGTCACCGCCGGGCAGTTGCTGGAGTTCACCGGTGAGCTGGCCCGGGCCTGGGGGGGGTGGCGGAGGCGCTGGAGCCCGTCGGGGTGCGGGTGCGCAGCGTGGCCGTGCGGGTCGATCACGCCGGCGATGCCGACCAGCAGGACTTCCTCAACAGTTTCATCGCCGCCGACCTGGAGCGCGTCGCCGGCGCGCTCGCGCGGCAGGATCCCGGGGCCGGGCTCGCCGCCTACCTCACCCCCGGCGCCGCCTTCGACAAGGCCCGCCGCATCGACCTGCGCCAACGCCCCGAAGCCGCCCTCGCGGGCGTCGCCCCCGCCCGTACCCCGGCGGGGCGCTGGCCTGCCGAGGCCGGGCACCCGCTCGCGCTGAGCCAGCAGTTCGCGGTGAACGCCGTGCACGCCGAGCTCGCCCCCGGCGCCGGGCTCTTCGCCGTCAACGGCCCGCCCGGCACCGGCAAGACCACGTTGCTGCGCGACTGCTGCGCCGCGGCCGTCGTGGAGCGGGCCCGCCGCCTGGCCGGGCTCCGGCTGCCGTCCGAAGCGTTCGCGCAGCAGGACCCGTACGTGTGGAAGAGCGGCGACTACACCCGTACGGTCACCCCGCTACGCCCCGAGTTCACAGGGTTCGAGATGGTCGTCGCCTCCGCCAACAACGGGGCGGTGGAGAACATCTCCACCGAGATCCCCGCCCGCGCCGCCCTCGGCCGGCAGTGGTGGGAGGAGGCCGACTACTTCGCCGAGCAGGCCACGCGGCTGCTCAAGGGTGAGCCGGCGTGGGGTGCGGTCGCGGCCCGGCTGGGCAGCAAGCGCAACCGGATGGAGTTCGTGAACCGGTTCTGGCACGGCAAGTACCGCCAGACCGACGCCGACGCCCCTCCCCCGCCGCCCGTTCCTCCGCAGCGGCGCCCCCGGCCCCGTACTGACTTCGGCGTGTCAGGGTGAACTGTGGGGAGGTCAGTAGCGCCCAGGGTCGGCGGGATTCACCAGCGCCCTGAGGGTGCAGCTGCTGTTCAGGCCCGGGTGGTGAGTCGCGCGAGTGCCACGTCGTAGCGTGTTTGGACCTCTGGACTCGGGGCTGCGCGCAGGAGGGCGGCGAGTGCTCGTACCGTGCCGTCGTCGTAGCCGGCGGCTTCCGCTTCCCGGGCCGCGAGGTCGAGCTGTGCGGTGCCCTCGGCGTGGTGTCCGAGTCCGAGCAGTGCCTCGCCCTTGATCGCGAGCAGGAGGAGGTGGGGGATGTCGGTGGCGCCGGGGCGGTAGTCGAAGTCCAGGGTGCGGGTGGCGGTGGTGAGGGCTTGCTGCCAGTGGCCGGCGTCGGCCTGGTGGCGGGCGAGGTGCTGGGTGGCGAGGCGTTCGACCCTGCGGTCACCGATGCGGCGGCCCAGGTCGGCGGCGCGCTCGCAGCTGGTGGCGGCCTGGTCCAGGTCGCAGAGGGCGGCTTGGGCCATGGCGAGGACGATCAGGGCGTTGGCCTCGGCGAAGGCGTCGCCAGCGCGGGCGGCGAGCGCGGAGGCGGCCTCCAGATGGACGAGTGCCTCGGGGGTGCGGTCTTCCTCGGTGAGGACCCAGCCCAGCACGTTGAGCACCCGTGCCTCCCCGTGCTCCTCGGCGTCGGCCCGCGCGGCGGCGAGGGCGGTTTCCAGGAGCGGGGCCCAGCCGTCGCGCACCCGCCAGACCATGAGTGGCCACATCGTCATGACGATGCGCCAGGTGCGCTCGTGCAGGAGGGCGGCGTCGGCGGCGTTGATCGCCTGGGTGAGGTTGCCGCGCTCGGCGGTGAACCAGGCGACGGCGGCGTTCCGGTCGCCGAAGTCCCGCACCGCGGTGGGTGGGTGGAAGTCGGCGGGGAGGGGGAAGCAGTCCTCGGAGCCGGGTTCGGCCGCCGCGACGGCGGCGGTGGCGGTGGTGATGTAGTGGTCGAGGACGCGCTTGAGGGTGTCGGGGTGGGCGTCCAGGCCCCGGGCGTACAGCCGCACAAGGTCGTGCATCGTCCAGCGACCGGGCGCGGTCTCGGTGAGCAGGTGTGCGGCCGTCAGGCGGTCCAGGGCAGTGTCGGCGGCGGTCGGGTCGGTGCCGGCCAGGGCGGCGGCGGTGTAGCGGTCCAGGTGGGTGCCGGGGTGGCGGCCGAGGGCGGCGAACACGTCCGTTACGGGCGCGGGGAGTTGGCGCAGCGTCAGGTGGAGTGCGGCGCGGACGCCGGTGTCCTCCAGGTCCAGCAGGCCAAGGCGGCGGGTCTCGTCGGCGAGCTCGTCGGCGAGTGCGGCCAGGGTCCAGCCGGGCCGCCCGGCGAGGCGGGCGGCGACCACCCGCAGCGCCAGCGGCAGTCCGCCGCACAGGTCCGCGAGGCGCAGTGCGGCGGCCTCCTCGGCGTGGACCCGGTCGGCGCCGAGGAGGCGGGCCAGGAGGGCGGTGGCGTCCTGGGGGGCGAGGACGTCCAGGGGGACGGGGCAGGCGGTGTCGGTGACGATCAGCCCGTCGAGGCGGTGGCGGCTGGTGACGACGGTGACACAGCGGTCGCCGCCGGGCAGGAGCGGGCGGACCTGGTCGGAGTCGCGGGCGTTGTCGAGGACGACCATCAGCTGCCGGTCGGCGGCCAGGGAGCGGAACAGCGCGGCCGCGGCGTGCTCCGACTCCGGTATCCGCTCGGGCGCAATGCCAAGGGCGAGCAGGAACGCGCGCAGCACCTCGGCGGCGGACGGCTCGCCCATGTCGCTGAAACCGCGCAGATCGGCGTAGAGGCGGCCGTCGGCCAGGCCCGCGGGGTCGTGGCGGGCCCAGTGCAGGACCAGAGCGGTCTTGCCGACCCCGGCGGGCCCCACCACCAGGCACACCGGGGCCTCGCCCGCGGTGGCCCGGGTCAGCGCGGCGAGCTCGCCCGCCCGGCCGTGGAAACCGCGCGGCGCGCGCGGCAGCAGATCGGGCGCGTTCACAGTGGCCTCCGATGCCAGGGCGGGCACCGGGACGTCCGGCGAAGGGCTGAGCGGTGGCGCTGTGGCGTCCGTGCTGCGGATGGGGCGGCGCCGGCCCGCGCTCGCGGCGTCCTCCAGCTCCCGGGCGCTGGCCGCATCCAGGCCCAGCGCCGTCGCCAACGCCTGCACGGTACGGCGCTGCGGCCCGCGGGAGCGGCCCTTCTCCAGGTAGGACAAGCCCCGCACACTCACCCCGGCCGCGTGCGCCAAGTCCTCCTGACTGAGCCCGGCCCGGCGGCGCAGGGCGTGCAGCAGCGTACCGAAGGAGTAGTCGGCCGGTGTGGTCGAGGCCATGCTGATGATCTTCCCGTGTTCGACGTGGCCCCGCCGAACCGCGAACCCAACCGGCAAAAGTATGCGCCACCTAGTTGTGCCGGTGAAAGTGCCTGGTTCACGCCCCTCCGCCCGAGTTGGATCGAAGCCTGAGGAAGACGGCCCCGGAGCCACCCGGAAGCCCTCCTCCGCCGACCCTTCGTCCCGCCGGGACCCGAGGGGCCCGGCGGGCGGGACGCCGGCCGCTTCCTCTCCATCCGTCCCGCGAGGACGCCCCTGCCCCGACGCAGCGGCAGGCGCTCGCGCGGGGGTCCTCGCCGTGCGGCTCACACCCGCGCGCAAGAATTCCAGGAGAACCACCCGATGCGCCTGCATCCGACATCCACCACGCGCCGAACCGGAAAGCAGCTCGCGGTCCTGCTGCTCGCCCTGGTGTCCGCGTGCAGCGTCCTCTTCGGGGCCGCCGCCCCCAAGGCCAACGCCGAGACCAGCCAGCGGTTCACCACCATCGACTGGCACCTGTACGCGATGGATGCGCCGAACCGGAGCCAGCGGGCGGCTGACACCCAAATTGACTACAACGCCATGGTGAACGCGCTACGCAACGCCGCCGGCCACCAGATGCCAGGCGTCAGCAACAGCCCGGGGTACATGGACACCCCGACCCGGACCAACAGCAACCGTGTCATCCGGGTCCTGGTCTGGACCCACGAGGCGGACGGCCAACGTGCGCACCTCGCGCTGTACTTCAACGTCGACAACCTCTACTTCCTGGGATTCTCCGCCCGCGGCCAGCACTACCGCATCGTCCCCCGCCCCAACCAGGCCGACCGCGCGTACACCAACCACCTGCCGGAGGAAATCCGCCACGCCTACGGCCTGGCGACGGCCCCCCTGTTCAACCAGATCACCGGCGACGGCAGCTACCAGCAGATGTCGGCTCCCCCGGAGTGGCGGGGGAACCAGCCCTACGACCGGACGACGCTGTACACGCAGGTGCAGAACCTCACCAACGCCACGCCGAACAACCGCAACTCCACCACGGTGAACCGGGCCATGGCCTACATCATCCAGGCCACCTCCGAGGCCGCCCGTTTCGGCTGGATCCAGAACCGCATCGCCGAGAGCATCTACTCTGGCAGCGACATCTACGCCCCGGGTAATCCGGCTCACATCGGCGCCTTCGGCACCGGCCTCGAAACCAGCTGGAGCGACCTGTCCCGCATGGCGCACAACACCGCGGCCCACCGCACCGACCGGGGCGTGACGATCGACGGGCGCTACTACGGCTACGTGACCGAGATCGGGAACCCCACCAATCTTCAGCCCCGCCTGACCCCCTTCCTCGGCCTGTACGCCAGCGGACAGGGCTAACCGCCACAGTGCCGGGCAACCGGCCGGGCCCGGTCCACCACGGACCGGGCCCGGCCTTCGCGTACATCCGCACCCCGCTTACTGACTTCGGCTTGTCAGGATGAGGTTGGGGTGTCGAGGGTCAGGCCGGTGCCGGCTATGAAGCCGTCGAGGGTGTCGGGCCGGTACTGGAGGCGTTTGAGCCGATTGCGGACGAGTGCTTCAAGCCGGTCGAGGGCCATGACGGCGAGGTTGGACAGACTGCGTTTGACGTGCGCCCAGACCCACTCGACAGGGTTGAGGTCGGGCGCGTACGCGGGCAGGAGGAAGACCGTCAGCCACGCGCGCCGGGCGACCAACTCGCGCATGGCGCGGGAGACATGGGTGTTCAGCCGGTCCCAGACCAGCACAATCGGCGCTTTGACGAGCTGGTGGACACCGTCGACCAGGGCGATGAAGTCCCGCTCGCTCATGCTGCGGCGCTTGCCCTTACCCGCGGGGTGGGTGACCAGCCGGTGGCACAGCCGGGTACGGGAGCCGGGACGCATCGCGATCAGCCCGGCCACGGACAGGCGTCCAGCCCGGTGGCCGCTGACCGTGACGACCGGGGTTCGGCCACGCCGGCCCCATGTGCGCCCCCTGGGCGGTCGGCGGGTGAAGCCTGCCTCGTCCTCGAAGCAGATGTAACCCCCGCAGGCCGCCCGGGTCCTTTTACCTCCGCCCAGGTCACCTCGTTCCACACGGTGACAGCCTGCTCGTTGCGCTCGGCGACCCGCCGGGCGGGGACCTGTGGGCTGAAGCCGAGCCTGTGCATCAGCCTCGTAGCCCCGACACGCTGTACGTGACGTGGAACTTCCGCCTGATCAGCGTGACCACCCGCGCCGCGGTCCACACCTGGTCCTCCACCCAGCCGTGCACCGCGGGTCCCCCCTCCAGATAGGCGGCCAGCTTCACCAGGCAGCGCGGGGACAAGCGGCACCGCGACCCGCCCGGCCCCCGGGAGTTCAACGCCTCGGCTCCGCCCTCGCGCCACAACTGGTGCCACTGGTAAGCGGACTTCACGCTCACCCGCAGACGCCTAGCCACCTCCGTCGGCTTGACCCTCTGCTCGAACAGCTCGGCCGCCCGCATCCGAACCGACTCCCGGCGCACCCGTCCCGCAGCGGTCAACCCGCCACCATCCGCATATCTCACACGCCACCGGATACAGTCACCACACCACGCCCATCAGGCATTTCCGCACAGTTCACCCTGACGCGCCGAAGTCAGTAACGCGTGGCTCGACAGCGGCAGCGGGCTCTCGCACCTGATGCGCCAGTGGCGTGACGTCCCGCAGGTCGGCGTGTGGCGCGAGGCCAGGCAGCGCTTCCAGGCGGCGCTCGCCGAGGCCGAGCGGCTGCGGGACGAGCGGTCCGCGGCCGCCGAAGCGTACGCCGGGCAGGCCGCGGCGTACGAGGCCGTGCAGCGGGCGCGGCTCGCCGCGGAACGGGACGCGGTGCGGCTCGCCCGCGTACGGGAGGACCTCCCCGGGGCCGAGGCCGCGCTGGCCCGCGCCCAGGAGGCGTTCGCGGAGGCCGAGCAGGCGCACCGGGCGCACCTGGCCCGCCGGCCCGGGTTCACGGTGAGTCTGTTCACCCTGGGCCGGGCGGCACGCGACTGGCACGCCGACGAGGCCGGGGCCGCGGGCCTGGTGTCCGACGCCCGGAAGGGGCGCGAGGCGGCGCAGGCGCACGTGGACGGCGTGCGGGCAGCGGTGGGCGCGGCGGCGGCTGCCCTGCGCGCCCGCCAGGAGGCGCAGCGCGCGGCGCTCGGCGACGCCGAGTGCACCGAGCGGGCCCTCGCCGCGGCCCGGACCCGCTGGGAGGGGTTCGTTCCGGAGGACTCCTGGCTGACCGACGACGCGGCGCGCGAGCTCGCCGCGCCCTGGTCCGACCCCGAGATCACGCAGGCCCGTACCGAGGTGTTCCTCGCCACGCTCGACCTCCACCGGGCCTTCCTGCGCTGCACGGCCCGCACGATACGCGAACCTGATGGCGGCGATGACGCCGTCGCGGGCGCGGTGCCGAAGAGCGTGCCCGAGACGCACGTGCGGGCGGCCTGGCAGAGCCTGTTCCTCGTCGTACCGGTCGTGTCGACGACCTTCGCTCGCTGGACCGGGTCTTCGGGCGGCTGGGGGCGGAGGCGCTGGGCTGGCTGTTCGTGGACGAGGCCGGGCAGGCGACGCCGCAGATGGCGGTGGGCGGCATGTGGCGGGCGCGGCGCACGGTCGTCGTCGGCGACCCGCTGCAGCTGGAGCCCGTCGTGGTCCTGCCGTGGACGGCCCAGAGGGCGCTGCGCGACGACTTCGGGGTGGCCGAGGAGTGGGCGCCGGGCCGTACGTCGGTGCAGCAGCTGGCCGACCGCACCAACCGCTACGGCACGCTGCTGCCCGCCGAACTGCCCGACGGCGGGCACGAGGTGTGGGTCAGGGCGCCGCTGCGGGTGCACCGGCGGTGCGACGATCCGATGTTCTCGATCAGCAACGCGGTCGCCTACGACGGCCTGATGGTGCAGGGGACGCCGCCGCGCGAGGCGGACGTCTACCGGCCGGGCAGCAGCTGGGTGAACGTCGTCGGGGCGGAGGCGGATGGGCACTGGATCCCGGAGGAGGGGCGGGCGCTGCGGCGGGTGCTGGAGCGGCTGCGGGACGAGGGGGGCGTGGACCTGGCGGGGGACATGTTCGTGATCAGCCCGTTCCGGCAGGTGGTGGCGGGCGCACGGCGGGCGTGCCGGAACCTGATGCCGGCCGACCGGGTCGGTACGGTGCACACGACGCAGGGCAAGGAGGCGGACGTGGTCATCCTGGTCCTGGGCACGGACCCGCGCCGCCCGGGCGCCCGGACCTGGGCGGCGTCCCGCCCGAACCTCCTCAATGTCGCGGTGAGCAGGGCGAAGCGGCGGCTGTTCGTGATCGGGAACGTGGAGGCGTGGCGAGACCAGCGGTTCTTCAGCACGCTGGCGGAGTCCTGCCGTGCCACACGTGGCGGGCGCAGGCGCGGACGGAGGACGGGCGCGGCCAGGGTACGTAGCGGCTTCCGGGCACAGGAGAGAGGTCCGCGCCGCCGGCACCGGCTGGGGCGGTGGTTCAGCGCCGCGCGGGGCTGTACCCGAGTGTGCTCGCCGGCGTCGGCGCTGACCCCTACCCCCGCTGATATGCGAGTGACACGAGGACGGAGCCAGGGGTGCCGTGCACCTCCTGCTCCTCGTCCCCCGCCGGATCGCGCCGGGGCCTTACCAGTCGCGCCAGGAGTCCGTAATCTCCGCCCGGTCGATGCCGCGCCGCGCCGCCAAGGCAGGCACGTCCACACCGTTCTCGCTCAAGGTGAGATCGATGTACTCGCACAGCTGCTCCCGCTCCTCCGTGCAGAAGCCGACGCCACCGTGCCCGGCGTCCCCGTCGATCGCGTTGAGCGCGAGGACAACCCGCTCGACGGCCCCGAATACCGCCTCGTCGGACGGCTCCCACAGCGCTCGCACCTCGTCCTCGAACACCGTCAGGGCATCGTCCGTCGCCAGCAACAGCGACTCGGGGTAGAGGTCCACCACATCAGCGCACTCCGCACCCAGGGTGCCGGCGGCCAGCTCGCGGGCTGTCTCAGCCATCCAGGCACGCCAGACGTCAGGGGGTTTGTCTGCCATGGGTCGGAGGGTATTCCCCGACACTGACAACGCAGCAGCCCACACGGCGTGCAGGCGACATGGCGACGCCTGACGGGAAGCCGACCGCTACCGCTGAGCGAGTGGCGGGGCTTGTTGGCCGCTACGGAGCCGACAGCCTCGGGAGGGCGCTTCATCCGTCGGACGTCGGGAGTCCGGGGCCGTGCGGTGGCCCAGACGACTTCGAAGGTCTGAGCGTGGCTGTCGACCGTCCTGCGCCGCCAGTTCTGTTGGGTGCTGGAGGAGGCGGCGCCAGCCGGTCGCGACCAGGAGGGGTCCGTCATGGTCACTGTGACAGCCCCTCATCCCACGCAGACGGTGGCATCGGGGCCGACGGCCGATCCACGCACCACCGCGCCGGCTCGATACCCTGGCCGAGCTCCTACCGGGAGGACACCGTGATCACACGAGACTGGCCGCAGATGAGCCGCGAGGCCTTCTAAGCCATCGCGAAGCCGCCGCGCAGCACGACGTCAAGCTCGAATTCATCAACGGAGAACTGGGAGTCAAGCCCGTCCCCGACGGCGACCACGGCGAGATCATCATGTGGCTCCTCGAGCACTGCATGCGGCAGCGGCCCGACCTGCGCCTGTACCCCGAGCAGGGCCTGCGCGTCGACACCGACGGGAACGGCAATGCCCGCCCGGCCGGTGCTCTCGCCCCCAAGGGGTACTTCGCCGGCCAGGGGGAATGGGCCGGCACGGAGGGTGTCGTCATGGTCGTCGAGGTCACCTCGTACGACACCAAGACCGACCAGCGGGACCGTCAGGAGAAGCCGCGGGCCTACGCGGAGAAGGAGATCCCGGTCTACCTGCTCATCGACCGGGACAACGGCTCGCTGGTGCTGCACACCGACCCCGTCAGCGGGCGGTACCACACGCAGACGTTCTTCTTCGGCGACACCGTGAGGATCCCCGAGCCGGTGAACATCACCCTGGATGACACCGACATCCTCAAGAACCACGTCCGCTGAGCACGGCAGGCCACGCAGCTCGCCCGCCCGCTCCGGGTACCTGTGGCGCCCTTCGCACATGGGCCGTACCACTACGATGGCGCGCGGTCGGCGCCCTCGATGAGGCGTTGCCGATGGCAGCACAGGCAGCGGTCGGCCTCCCCCGAGGACTGGTACGAGCACCCGTGCGTGGTCCATCCGGAACGGGCAACCGATTACCCGGGGAAGAGGCCATCCCCGCTTGGGCGGGCCGTCCCGTACCACGTAGTCGGGCCACGATCCCGGACTCATCCCTGCGAGTGCGGGGAGCAGCGGCTTTCCTTGCCGAAGGGCACGCCGTAGTTGGGTTCATCCCCGCGGGTGCGGGGAGCAGCCGGCCTGCCGGGCGCGGCTCGGATCGGCTGCTGGCGGCGCCGCGTGAGCGGCCAGGGATCGGAACTGGGACAGCGCGTCTGTACGCATGACCTCGTTGCTTGCCAAGGGCCTTACAGGCGGGGGCTCCGGCAGACGAGTATGCCGCCCAGGCAAGTAATGCGAAACACGCCCTCTGCGTCAAATGACCTCGTCAACCCGCTCTCGCGCGCGCTCGCCCAGGCCTTTGTAGGGGGCCCAGTGCGCGACGACCGGTTCGGCGTCGGTCACCTCGATCACCCCGGGGAGGGGGATGGTTCGGATCTCGCCCAAGACCGTACCGGGGATCGCCGGCGCGTCCTCCGCGTTGAAGCGAGCGGACAGCTGCACTCGAGCCAGCCCTTCCGGGATGCCTGGCACGTGGCCCGCGGCCTGGCGCCAAAGGCGCTCCGGTTCCCGCTTGTCGGTCCGGCTGTTGGTGGAGACTATCGCGATGCCGCCGGGTGTCGGAGGAGCGGTCTCCCTCCGGACCGGACTGGTACAGCTCTACGGCGCGGTTGGAAGCG
Organism: Streptomyces sp. NPDC029216; assembly: GCF_040648015.1. Taxonomy (NCBI): domain Bacteria; kingdom Bacillati; phylum Actinomycetota; class Actinomycetes; order Kitasatosporales; family Streptomycetaceae; genus Streptomyces; species Streptomyces sp. NPDC029216. The sequence continues at coordinate 37,608 of NZ_JBEZWL010000031.1, forward strand.
GTGATGGCTCCATGCTTCTGCTCGTCGCCCCCGACGGCCAACAGGGTGGCCGGCCGGATCGGCGAACAGATGGCTTTCGCCGAGATGCTCCAGGCCGTCGGCCGCGGCTGGTAGGTCGAGCTGGCCCCGCTCCTGCGCCGCCGCGCGAAGGCCCCCGGCCCTGGGAAGCACACCGTGTGGAGATCTATCCGGGTCCCGTCGTGTTCACATCCCCCGGGCTGCTGTAGATGGCCAACCCCCTGAGGGCAGCTGAACAAACGCCCCAGGAGCGGCTGGTCCGCCGATGCTGCGCGGCGGCAGGCTTTCCGTGCGGGACAGAACGGGCTCCGCGATCGGCGCCGGCCGGCTGATCTGGGTCCGTCTCCCCTGGAGTGGGGGCGGCCCACCCCGTCGAGGTGGCCTTCATGGCGGTCGCGATTCCCTTCGCTTCCGCTCTCGCACTCTTTACGATCATTGACACCAACACGCGCGGCGAAGCAGCGCCAGCCGTAGACCGACCAATGGAGCAGAATGTCCTATGACGGCGCGTTCCTGTGGGGTCCGGCGAACTTCTCCGGACGGCCCCCCGCCCGGCTGGTAGTAGAGGGTGTCGCCGTGGGCGTCGTGACCGCCGGATTGGTGGCGGGTGCCGCGGTGACGGGCACGCTGACCGGTTTCGACACAGTGGGCTCGGTGGTCGGTGTCGTCGTGAGTCTGGCTGCCGCCTGGTACCTCTTCTCGACGAACGCGGGACGCGTATTGGTCGGCGCAGTCGCCCTGCTTGGCGGGGCCCTCGCCTGGTGGATACCGGGCCCGACCGCACAGGCTGTCCTCGCGGCGCGCGGCGAGAGCCGTACGGTGGTAGTGACCGAGGTTCACGTCCACCGCTACGAGGGTCGGGACTACGTCAAGAACTCCTGCTCGGTACGCCTCCTTGACGGAACGCCGGTCCAGACCGAAGCCTGGCGCACGTGCGGTGCCACCGCGCGCCCGGGCCGGCATCTCACGATGGTCTTCGACCCCAAAGACGCCGTCCCGCCAACCGACCGGCCCCTTCCTGCCATCGCCATTGAGCCCCTCGCGGGGCCAGCGGCGGCGGCTCTCGCTCTCGCAGCGTTGTGCTGCGTCTCGGTGATCCGATCCCAGCCGTGACCAGGTCACGCCCGAGCTGCGACCAAGGGCTCGGTCACCGCGGGCGGGCCCGCCAAAGTGCCGATGTGGCGAATCAGTTACCGGAACAGGTGACCACCACCAAGGCCACGGTTTCCAACTCGCCGTCACCAGCTCGATCGGGAGGCGGCCGCCGACCGGTTCACTGCTCACCGCCCCCGGATTCGGCGCTTCCGCAGGAGCCGGTGCTCACACCCCGCCGATCCGACCCCCTGAGCGACGTCTCCCCTCGGGGGCCCCGCGCCACCTCCCGGCCAAGGCCTCCTTGCATCAGCTCCGGCCCCGGCTTTGGTGTTTGTCCGACGGCCAGCCGCCGAGCCAGCCAAACCGCTCGCCGTTGGCGGCCTGGTCGGCTGGTCGGCTGGTCGGCTGGTCGGCTGGTCGGCTGGTCGGCTGGTCGGCTGGTCGGCTGGTCGGCTGGTCGCGGGATCACCGCGCAGATGCCGCGCCGCCGCAAGTGCCGACGGATCCCCTGGTCGGGCATGCCTTGCCGGTCAGGACCACGTCCTGTGTGACCCCTGGGCCGGTCGATCCGCCCATGACCTGTGTGAACGCCGGTGCGTCATTGGCCTGGCCGGGCGTGAGGACGTGTGGGAAGGACCGGGAAGACCGTGAAACAGACGGCTTCCCGATCTTCCTGGTCTCAACGTGTGGCTACCGTCGCCCGCGGCGCATCAGCCAGAGGACGAGGAGGCAGCCGGGTACCGCGACCGCCAGGTAGACCGCCAGCGTCGTCGCCAGAGCGTCCCCGCTCGACCTCCACGTGGTGCACAGGAGCACCCCGAAGAGGACGAACAGGCCGACGACCAGGCCGGTCGAGAGTGCGGTGGGGTGGCGCACGGCGGACTCCTCCCTGATCAGTAGCACTTCACTCCGGCTGCCTTGCCGGTGTAGGTGAACTTCATCTCCACGCCGTTCTTGCACCGATCGATGCCCTCGTTGCCGAGGGAGACCATGTACGCGTAGACGCCGGCGGCGACGGCGGCGCCGATGCCGCCGGTGATGACCCCGATGAGGCCGGCCGCGGTCGCCGCCGAACCGGCGTTGATCGCCTTGGCCTGGGACTTGCTCAGCTTGACGTAGACGTACCAGCCGAGCGAGACGCCGCGTGCCACGCGGGAGGGGGCCTCGCCGTCCTCGCGGAGCAGGTCGCCGCGGACAACGGTGACGACGTCGGAGTCCTTGAAGGCCTCGACGGCCTCCTCGTAGGTGTAGCCGGCGGAGGCGAGGTCCAGGTAGGCGCCGCCCCCGTCGGCGGTCACCACCTTGGCGGCGTTTTCGGGCTTGCCTGCGGACGGGCCGCCGGTTGCCGAGGCGGTCGGTGCCACTGCGGCCAACAGGGCGGTGGCGAGGACGGTGGCGCAGGCGGTCCGGAACGTGCGGGACGTAGTGCCGGAGTTCATATGGATTTCCCCCATTAAAGCGTACGGATGCACGCATCTGGTGATCAGTCACCTGAAGTTGATCACGAACGTGAAATCCACCTAAGGGACAAAAGTCCCGAGCACGCAGCCGAAAGTCCCCTGGCCACCGTGAACCGGCCCAACGGCCGGGGAGCAGCGCTCCCCAGACACCAGCCCAAGGTCTGGGTCGTCCCCGCGAGTGCGGGGAGCAGTAGGCGAGCACCGGATCCATGCCGGCGTAGCGGGGGTCATCCCCGCAGGTGCGGGGAGCAGAACGTGAGCCCCGCCGCCAACGAGGTCATGAAGGGGTCATCCCCGCGGGTGCGGGGAGCAGGTCATGGGCGCCGCGCAGGTGTCCGGCGGCGGGGGGTCATCCCCGCGGGCGCGGGGAGCAGGCCACCCACACGCGCTGGGCGCGGCCCCGGTTGGGGTCATCCCCGCGGGTGCGGGGAGCAGCGAGCATCCGCAGGATGGGCTGTGGGCCGCTCTGGGAGGCGGGGTCATCCCCGCGGGTGCGGGGAGCAGCCCTGTTTCTGCTGCCAGCGCCGGTTGGTGTTGGGGTCATCCCCGCGGGTGCGGGGAGCAGCAGCGGGGGGAAGGGAGGCGGGCGGCGCCACAGGGGTCATCCCCGCGGGTGCGGGGAGCAGAGGCGGGCCGGGCGCGCGAGAGCATGCAGGCCGGGGTCATCCCCGCGGGTGCGGGGAGCAGGAGCCGACGCCCGCGGTCTGCGGCCGCCGCCAGGGGTCATCCCCGCGGGTGCGGGGAGCAGGCCATGGTGTGAGGCACACCCCAGATGTCAATGGGGTCATCCCCGCGGGTGCGGGGAGCAGGGATCCAGCACAGCAGAACGGCCCCGGTCGGAGGGGTCATCCCCGCGGGTGCGGGGAGCAGGGTACGTCGCCGACCTCCAGCGCGGCCGAGGAGGGGTCATCCCCGCGGGTGCGGGGAGCAGGCGGTGTCGGTCAGCTGGTAGCCCGACGAGATGGGGTCATCCCCGCGGGTGCGGGGAGCAGGCTCCGATTCCCCCGGTCACAGCCCCGGCAGTGGGGTCATCCCCGCGGGTGCGGGGAGCAGGTCCGCGGTGTCCGCGGCGGCGATGCGGGCCCGGGGTCATCCCCGCGGGTGCGGGGAGCAGGTCAAACGCCTCAGGCAGTTAACTCGCGGGTAGGGGTCATCCCCGCGGGTGCGGGGAGCAGAGCGTCCTGGGCCGCGTGCGGGTCACCGCCCGGGGGTCATCCCCGCGGGTGCGGGGAGCAGCAGCAGCAGACGGTCGGCGCCCAGTCCGTGACGGGGTCATCCCCGCGGGTGCGGGGAGCAGGGCGCGATGGAAACGAACACGAGGATCCCGACGGGGTCATCCCCGCGGGTGCGGGGAGCAGCGAATGCCGAGGGGCGTCACGCCGCACCTCGGGGGGTCATCCCCGCGGGTGCGGGGAGCAGATCAGCTCCTCACCGCGCACCATCGCGGTGTTGGGGTCATCCCCGCGGGTGCGAGGAGCAGGCTTCTTGGCCTGCCACTTTAGGCGGGGAGATCGGTGTTCTGAAGCACTTTCATCGATTCCGGCAATTCGGATATACCGCTCATTCGCCTGCGTCACCGAATGGGGGGGCCGAGCCCCCTCCCCCGAGGGACTGCCGCCGGTGCATTTGGGTGCCCCTCGCGAATGCCTACCCGCCGGAGGTGAAACGGCCCACCGCTACTCGCTTCTCGCAGTCCGCGGCTGGCCACAGCTCGGGGTGGGCTCGGCTGGGGCGAGGGCTGGCGTCGGGCGCAGGGCTGACGTGGGATCCCAGTTCGCCGGAGTGCGGGTGACGTACCGGAGCTGCCACAGCCGCTCAACGGGCTCCGCCTGGCATGCCTCTTGGATCCGCCACGACACGGGCGCGCGCCGAGCCGGCCGCCAGGTCGCGAGATCGGCGTCGGCGTTTCGGCCATTGTCCATCCCCGGCACGGGCCAAGGCCCGTGCGGGTCGGTGTAGGCGGCACGAACGTGTATTCGCCTGATAGCCGGGATTCCGGTGCGTCTCAAAGACGTGTGTTCGACACGCCGAGTGCCTTCGTTAAGCCCGCCGACCGACCCTCAACACCCCTTTCCGGAGGCGAGCATGTACCCCCTGCCCCATCGTCGGACCGCCCTTCCCTTCGCCCCCCGGACCACGCCCGTTCGACTCGCCGTCGCCGCCGCGCGGGTCCGGCGCGTCACGGGCACCCGTGCTGCGGCACGTCCGGATACGAGGTGGGGGGCATGACCGAACGCGACCGGAGCGCGGGCGCGGCCGCCACCTCGCTGTGGCGGCACCGCGGCTTCCGCCGGTACCTCGCCGGCCAGAGCGCCAGTGTGGCCGGCAGTTCCATCACCTCGGCGGCGCTCCCCGTGCTGGCCGTGCTCCGGCTGGATGCCACCACCGGGCAGGTGGCCTGGCTGGCGTTCCTGGGGCAGCTTCCGCCCGCGCTGCTCGCGTTGCACGCCGGTGCGCTCGCCGACCGGTACCCCAAGCGCCGCCAGATGGTGACGGGGGACCTGGTGAGCGCCGCCGCGTTGGCGAGCGTGCCGCTGGCGGGAGCCTTGGGGTCGCTGACGCTGGCGCACCTCATGGTCGTCGCCGTCGTACGGGGTGCCGCGGGCGTGCTGCACGACGCGGCGGCGATCAGCCTGCTGCCGCAGCTGGTCGACCGGTCCCTGATCCAGCGGGGCAACAGCCGCACGGGCGCGCTGTTCGCGGTCGCCGCCACCGCCGGCAGCACCATCGGCGCCGCCCTGACCGCGCTGCTCGGGCCGGCCCGCGCCCTGCTCGGCGACGTCGCCTCCTACCTGGTGAGCGCCTGCTGCACCGCCCGTATCCACACCCGCGAGACCGCCCCGGCCCCGGCCCGGAAGGAACGGATGCGGACGGAGATCGCCGAGGGGCTGCGGTACGTACGGGCAGACCACCGGCTGAGCGTCCTCACCCGGGTCAACGCCGCCACCTCGCTCGCCCTGGCGCTGCTGAACACCTTGTGGGCGGTGTACCTGCTGCGGGACCTGGAGGTGGGCTCGACGGTGTTCGGCGTGGTCCTGGGGGTCGGTGCGCTCGGCGCGGCAGCCGGTGCGTGGGCCGCCCCCGCCCTCGCGCGGCGGTACGGGCCCGGGCCGATGATGCTCGGCGCCCTCGCTCTCGCCCCGCTCACCCAACTCCCCCTGCTGCTGGCCTCCCCCGGGCCCGCCTGGCAGGTCACCATCGGCGCGGCCCTGTTCCTTCAACTGGCCTGCGCCGGGGCGGCCAGCACCACGCAGCGGTCCATCCGGCAGCTCGTCACCGAGTCCGGAATGCAGGCCCGGATGCAGGCCGTGAGCACCTGCCTGACCTCCGGTGCCCGGCCGGCGGGGACGCTGCTGGCCGGGGGCCTCGGCACCTGGGTCGGCGTACGGCCCGCGCTCGCCGTCGGCGCCGTTCTGCTCGTCGTCCCGTTCCTGGTCCTGGCCCGCTCCCCGCTGCGCCACCTGCGGCACATGCCCGAGCCCGACGCCCCGGCCGACTCCGCCCGGCACCCGCAGCCGGCCCCCAGCGGGCGCCGGCAGGGCTCGATGAACGGAGGAGCGGTATGACGCACCAGCTGAACAGCAGCGAGAGGGCCGCCGCCCCGGCGGTGCCCGGACCACGCCCCGCCGCCCTCCCCGCCGATCCGAACACCGGCGCCGCTCGGGCGGCGATGGTCGCCCGCCTGGTGGAAGCCGGGGAACTGGACGCCGACGGCCCGGTGCGCGCGGCGCTGCTCGCGCTTCCGCGCGAGGTGCTGATGCCGCAGGCGTACGTACGGCGCAGCGCCCCCGACGAACCTCCGTCCTGGGAACTGCTGGACTGGGCCCGGCCGGAGCACCGGGACGAGCTGCTGCGCCTGCTGCACAGCGGGGACAGCGTGCTGGTCCAGCACGACCGCGAGCCGATCCTCGGGCGCCGCGCCGGCTACCGGTCCGGCGGCTCCATCACGGCGATGTCGAGCACCCTCGGCATGACCGCCGGCCTGCTGCGGCGCCTGGACCTGCGCCCCGGGCAGCGGGTACTGGACGTCGGCACCGGCGCCGGGGTGACCGCCGCCGTGGCCTGCTTCGTGTGCGGCGAGGAGGAGACGGGCAAGAGCGGTGTCGTCACCCTCGACGTCGACGCCCACGTCGGCGAGGCCGCACGGGTACACCTGGCGGCCGCCGGGTTCCGGCCGGCGGCCGTGGTGACGGGGGACGGCCTGGCCGGCTGGCCGCGGCTGGGCCCGTACGACCGGATCCTCGTGTCCTTCGCCGTCCCCCGGGTCCCGCCGGCGCTGGTCGACCAACTCGCGCCGGGCGGCCGGGCGTTGATGACGCTGGGGACGGCCTCACCGTCCTGGCCGGGGCTGGCCGTGATCACCAGGACAGCCGCCGGGGAGGTGGAGGCGGAGCTGGTCGCGGTGGAATACGGGCACCGCGGCGGCGTCGGTTTCGACCGGCTGTTCCTTTCCTCCGACTTCCGCAAGGAGATCGCTGCGGGCGAGGGCGCCGACCGGACGCGGCACAGCCGACTCGAACCGCCCGCCGACACCGACCGCGGCATGTGGCTGGCCCTCGACCACCTCCGCCCCGGGCTCGTCCGCGACTTCGGCGCAGCGGACGACGAGCTCACCATCGGCGCGCCCGGCTGCGGGTCCTGGATGCGGGCGCGACGCAGCACCGGGCCCGGCGGCCGGGAGGTCACCTCCCGCGGGCCGCGCGACATCTGGGCGGAGATCCACGACGTCGCCGCCCGCTGGCGTGCGGCCGGCTCGCCCGCCGCGTACCGGCTGGAGTTCGACCCCGGCGGCGGCCAACGCGTGACCAGCCTCTGCGGCTCCCTGTCCTGGCCCCTGCCCGACGCCCCTCACACCCCTGGAGGCCCCCGGTGACCACCCGTTCCGCCGACGAGGAACTGTTCGGCCCGGGCGCGGCCGCCGCGTACGCCCGCTACCGGCCGGGCGTGCCGGACGCCGCCGTCCGCCTGCTCGCCGCGTCCCTGCACGGGGTTCCCGCACCGGTCCTGCTGGACCTGGGCACCGGCACGGCCCAGGTCCCCCGCGCCCTGCTGCCCGTCGTGCCACGCCTCGCGCACGTGGACCTCGTCGACGTCAGCCCGGAGATGCTCGCACGGGCGACGGCCGAACTCGCACCCCTCCTCGGCACGCGCACGGCCGACACCCACCTCGGCCCGGCCCACACCTTCGCCCCGCACCCCGCGCACCCCCGCCCCGACCTGATCACCTGCTGCCGGGCCTTCCACTGGATGGACCGGCCGGCGGTCCTGCGGATGGCGGACCGGGTGGCCGCCCCGCACGCCGCCGTGGCGATCATGGGCGACGGAAGCCTGTGGACGCACGACGCCGACTGGACGGCAGCGCTGCGCGAGCTGATCCGGAGCCACCTGGGCCGCGACCGCCGCGCGGGCACCCGCGGCACCTACACCGAGCCGGACCGCTCCTACGAGGAGGACCTCGCCGACTCGGCGTTCAGCGAGGTGAGCCGGCACCGCTTCCCCGTCACCCGAGCCTGGACCCCCGAGTCGGCCGTCGGCTACCTGCGCAGCACCAGCTTCGCCCGCCCCGGCCTCTTCGCGGACCGGCACGAGGAGTTCGAGGCGCAGGCCCTCCGGCTGCTCGCGGAGTACGCCCTCGGCGGGGTGCTGCGCGAGGACGCGGTGTTCACCGTACTGCTGGCCCGCCGCCCGGGAGCCGCGTCGTGAGCGGCGGCGGGCAGCGGCACCGCGAGGCCGTAGACGTCCACCTGATCCTGCGCCGCGAGGGTGTCACCGGCCCGGAGGTCCTCCTGTCGCGCAGGGCGGGCGAGGTCTACGCCGCCGGCATGTGGCACCTGCCGTCCGGGCACCTGGACGGCCCGCACGAGGACCTCGTGGAGGCACTGGTCCGCGAGGCCCGCGAGGAGACCGGGGTGGTCGTCGACCCGGCGGAGGTGCGGTTCGCGGTCACCGTGCACCACCGTGGCCCCGGAGGCCGGTCGCGGACCGGGGTCTTCTTCGAGGTCCGCACCTGGCGGGGCACCCCGGCCGTCCGGGAGCCGGACGTCTGCGACGCGATGGGCTGGTACGCGCTCGACGCGCTGCCGGAGCCGATGGTCGCGTACTGCCGGGCCGGGCTGGACACCTACCGGGCCGGCCAGCCGATGGCCGTGCACTTCCAGCAGCCCGGCGACCCGATCGCCTACGACCCCGCCCGCGACCGGCGCCGTCCCGTGCCCGCAGCGGGATCGGTCGGGGCGGAGCCCCGGGTCCGGGCCTTCGCCGAGAAGGCCGTCGGACCCGTCACCGACCTGGAGGCCCCACGTGTCGAGCTTCAGCACCACGCCCAGCCCGTCCCCAGGTAATGGGTGCTTCGGATCAGCGGCCGGAGACCTCACGCAGCCAGCGCGCATGCCGGCGGACGCGCGATGCGTCCTCGGGGAAGTAGCTGGACCAGTCCTCGTTCAGGGAGGTCCAGGCCGCGGGCTGTCCGTCCTCGGTGACCAGGGGTGTTGCCGTACTCGTGATCGCGACGAACGACAGCCCAAGAGTCGCCGGCAAGTCCCGGCGGTAGGAGCGCACCGTGGCCACGGCAGGTTCCGGCAGCAACTCGGCTTTGACGCCGGTCTCCTCGAAGAGCTCACGACGTGCTCCCTCGCGGGGCGTTTCCCCCGGCTCAACGCGTCCTCCCGGTGGGACCAGGCCCCGCCACCGGTGATGAACGAGCAGCACCCGAGCGAGCTCCTCATCGAAGACCCACACTTCTGCGGCAAGCGGCTCGGAGGGCCCCTGGCGGGCGGCGGCCAGCCACTCGCCGGCGCCGTCGAACTCCACCTTCGCCAGCCGGACGTCGACGGCCGCGGCCTCGGCCACCCGTTGATCAAGCGCATCGTGAATCACCGGAACAACATAAGGCGAGGGTCTGACAACGGGGTGGCACCGGCGACCGCTTCCACCAGCGGGAGACGGCGGCCTTCCGCAGCTGGGTCCCGGCCTGGGCGCGGCCGCGCCCGGCCTGGTGACCGCCGACGGCACCCTGCGGGCCGTCGCCTTCACGGCGGTCCCGGGCCGCTCCCTGCGCCCCGGCGGAGCAGCGCCGGATCTTCCGCCACATCGGCCGGCTCGCCGCCCCCGCCCCGGCCCGCTGGGGAAGCGGGAACGGCATCTGGACGCGGCCCGCCCCCACCTCACCCCGGGCGACGAGGAGTTCATCCGGGCGACGGCCGCGAGGGTCGCCCGCCCCACACGGCGACCTCCAGCTCCGCAACCTGCGCTGGGACGAGGCCTCCGCCCGGTCGAGGGCGCCGAGCACGGCCCGGCCGTACGGGACTTCGTACGCCTCGCCGACGCCTGGCACGGCCGCCCGGACCTGTACGTGGCCATGACGGCTGCCGGCTACGGCCGCCGCCTCACCACAGCCGAGCAGGAGCACCTCTCCGCACTCGACGCCACCTCCGGCATCCAGTACGACGCCACCCACGGCGACCCGGAACTGATCGAACGCGGCCGCCGCACCCCGAGCCGCCCACGACCAACCGACCACCCACCGAAGCACCCACGCCCGCACCCCCACCCCCACCCGCCCAGTCGAGGAGCAGCACCATGGGATACACCGCCCGCGAGGAATGGCACCAGCACTACGCCGACGGCCACGGCTTCCGCCCCCTGGGCGACGCCGAACGGGCCCTGCTCGCCGAGCACACCCCCGCCCCCGACAGCGGCGGCCGGGCCCTCGACGTGGGCTGCGGCACCGGCGAACTGGCCGCCCACCTCGCCCGCATCGGCTACGCGGTCGACGCCGTCGACTACGCCGACAGCGCGATCGACCGCGCCCAGGTGGAGCACCAGAACACCGACGGCGTGCGCTGGCTCCGACTGGACATCGACCACGACGACCCCGCCGACCTGCACCCCGACGGCTACGACCTGATCACCCTCCGCCTGGCGTACCCGTTCCTGCGCGACCGCACCCGCGTCCTGCACTCCCTCGGCGAACGGCTGCGCGAGGGCGGCGCGCTCGTGGTCATCACCCCCACCGCCGACCGCACCCCCGCCGAGCGGCGCGACATCGCCCTCGACGAGGAGGAGATCGCCCTGCTCACCGCCGGCTGGAAGCAGACCACCCGGCACGAAGCCGAGGGACTCGCCGTCCTCGTCCTGCGCGGCCCCTGCGCCGCGGACACCACCGCCGCCGAGAGGCCGCCGACCACCGGCCACGCCCTGACCGGCGCCCTCGCCGTCGTCACCGACGGGGCGGGCCGGGTCCTGCTCGGCCGTTCCACCCGTGGCATGTGGGAACTCCCGGGCGGCAAGACCACCGGGCCGGAGGACTTCGCCTCCGCGGCCGTACGCGAACTGGCCGAGGAAACCGGCCTGACCGCCTCCCCCTCCGACGCGTACGTGGTGACGATGCTCGCCGACGACAGCCACGGCACCCCCCGCCTCACCGCGGTCGTCCGCATCACCGCCTGGTCGGGCACCCCCACCGTCCACGAGCCGAAGCTGTTCGAGCGCTGGGAGTTCCACGACCTGCACGGGCTGGCCTGCGTCGGCGACCTCTTCACCCCGGCCGCGCAGGCCCTGTCCGCGATCTGGCCCGGCGTCATCCCCGGCCTGCCGCCGGTCCACGCCTACCCCCTCGCCACGGTCCACCCGCCCGTCCCCGGTGAGCCGGCCGAGGCGGTACGCCGACGCCAGGCGATGGCCGAGGCGGTGATCGAGGCCGGCTGGGCACCGTCCACCGCGGTCCGACAGGCGCTGCGCACGGTGCCCCGGCACCGGTTCGCGCCGGAGAAGAACCTCCCGACCGCGTACGACGACGACCTGGCCGTGGTCACGCGCCGCGACGAGACCGGCCGCGCGACCAGCTCCGTATCCGCGGCCTGGCTCCAGGCCGACATGCTCGAAAGCCTCGCCCTGCAACCCGGCGCCGTCGTCCACGAGGCGGGATCCGGCGGCTACAACGCCGAACTGGTCGCGTCGGTCGTGGGCCCGGCCGGCCAGGTGATCACCGGCGACATCGACCCGTACGTGGTCCACCGCACCCGCAGGCTGACGGCGGAGGCCGGCAGCGGGCGCGTGCACGCGTACCAGGGCGACGCGGCCCTCGGAGCGCCCGCGCACCTCGTCCCCCGGGGAGGTTTCGACGCCGCCGTGATCACCTACAACGTGTGGGACATCGCCCCGCCCTGGCGCGAGCAGCTCGCCGAGGGCGGCCGCCTCGTCCTGCCGCTGGAGATCGGCGGCTACACCCGTGCCATCGCGTTCGAGCGACGCGGTGACCTCCTGCACGCACGGAAGTTCACCCACTGCGGCTTCGTCCCGGCCCAGGGCAGCGGCGCCCGAACGGCCCCGGCCGTCGACCTCCTCGACGGCGCCCTCCGCCTCCGCTTCGAGGACGGCGACCCGCGCGGCGTCGAAGGCCTGGAGGAGGCCCTCGGCGGGCCCCGTCACGAGACGGCCACCGGGGTGACGATGAAGTCCGGCTCCTACTTCGGCTCCCTCCACCTGTACGCGGCCACGACCCTGCCCGGGTTCTGCCGCCTGGCCGCGCACCCCGAACGGGACTCCGCCCTCACCCGGATCGCGCCGGGCAGCGACGCACCGGCGATCGTCGGCAACGCCTCCCTGGCGTACCTCATCCACGTCCAGACCCGGCACGCCACCGACCCGGCCGACCGCACTTGGGAGTGGTACGTCCACGCCTTCGGCAGCGAGGCCCCCCAGCTGACCGAGCACCTACTGACCACGGTCCACGCCTGGGACCACCACGTACGCGACGCCGCCGACCCGTCCCTCACCGTCTACCCGGCCGACACCCCCGACCACCTGCTCCCGCCGGGCACCCTCCTGGACAAGCCCGCCTCACGCCTCCTCTTCCAGTGGTCGGGCCATGACGCCCACATCCCGTCCCCCGCTGAACCGAGCGAGCCCGCCACTGCAGCCGACCGGCGCGCGTAACCACCCACCTCGACGACCTGCTCGGCGGCGACGGGAACCCCGCCACCGCCGAGCACCCCGAAACACCAAACACAGCAAGGCCCCACGTACCTCCCCCTCCCCCAAACCCCCCTCAACGGGTTCCGCCTGGGCACGCGCCCCAGCCCCATGGCCCTGGCAGACCGGCCGCTTCGCAACGGCCTTCCGCACCCTCCACCCGGACACCGACCTCGACATCCCCAAGATCACCTACGAGGGGCGACCAGCACCGGGGCCCCCTGACCGACATCGGCGGAAAGGGCGCCTTCACCCGCCGCGCCGACGAACACCTCCTCGCCGGCCGCCTGGACGCCACCATCGCCTGCGCCAAGGACCTCCCCGGCATCACGGTCGCAGCGGTCCTGCCCCGCGAGGACGTCCGCGCCGCCCTCGTCCTCCGCGGGCCACCCGCCCACCACCCCGGCCGACCTGCCGCCGGGCACCAGCGCACCCCGCCGGGCGGCCGCCCTCCTCAAGGCCCTGCACCCCGCGGGAACACCGACACCCGACTGCACGCACTCAACGCCGGCACCCTGAGCGCGGACACCATGACCAACCACCCCAACCGACACCGGCCACCGCGCAGCCAAGCAACTCCTGAACAACGGCGCGGCCCACCTCCTGAGCCAACCATGAACGAGACACCCCGCCCCACCCACCCAAAGGAAATCCCAGTCACGCATGAGGTCATCCCCGCTGGCGCGGGGAGCAGCCGCGCCTCCTCCGTGCTCATCCGCCCCGGCTGGGTTCATCCCCGCAGGCGCGGGGAGCAGCCGCCGCTGGCGCGACGGATGTGGGAGGCCGCGGGTTCATCCCCGCAGGCGCGGGGAGCAGCCCACCGGGTGGCTGTACACGGTGACGGAGCGGGGTTCATCCCCGCAGGCGCGGGGAGCAGGATCTTGCCCTCGGGGCATACCTCGTCGGGGAGGGTTCATCCCCGCAGGCGCGGGGAGCAGTTGGTACCTGCTCCGATGACCACCGAGTTGGTGGGTTCATCCCCGCAGGCGCGGGGAGCAGGGGGTATCCGTCTTCATCAGCGTCACCCCGTAGGGTTCATCCCCGCAGGCGCGGGGAGCAGGGTGTATTCAGTACAGCACATTCCTAGGAATGGGGTTCATCCCCGCAGGCGCGGGGAGCAGCGTAGTCCTCGCTGTCGTAGTCCGCGTGCTCGTGGGTTCATCCCCGCAGGCGCGGGGAGCAGATCTGACGGAGTGCACGACGCGAGCGAGGGTGGGGTTCATCCCCGCAGGCGCGGGGAGCAGGCTTCCTGACCTGCGACTCTATGCGACCGGCGCACTGTTTTCGCGCACTTCTTGCGAGTTGGACATCACGAATAAGTTGCGCAAATGGGGTTATTCAACTCCAGCTGCTCCGCAGTCTCCTGTTGCAGCCGAAAAAGGCGCCATGCCAACAGGCGCGACGCCTGCCCCCAGGCCCGCGGCAGTCGACGGGCTACCACTCCAGGTAGGCAACGGTGCCCGTGCGGCGGGCGGCATCAGTGGCCTGGAGGCGGGCGAAGCCGTCAGGGCGCATAACCCGCTCCCATTCCCCGAGCGTGTGGACGCGGAGTTCGGTGTGTTCGCTCGGGTCGAGGGTGATGCTGCTGATCTGGTCGTCGGTGAGGTGTCCGCCGTCGAAGATCACGCCGAACTTGTTCAGCGGCCAGTCGGCGCCCTGGCTGATGAAGTGCACGGCCACAAGCTTCTGCGGCCCCGCGAAGGAGATCCCCGTCTCCTCGAAGCACTCCCGCACGGCACACTCCCACGGCGTCTCGCCGTGGTCCATGTTGCCGCCGGGCCACTGCCAGACTGCCGTGTCGCCGACAGCCCGGAGCTGGATCGGACGGCCCGCGGTGTCGGTGAAGTAGAACGCCGCATAGCTGGTGGCGTTGGCGATGGTCTTGACGTACTGCTCGGGCGGCAGCCAGGTGCCGGTCACGCGGGGTCCTCCTTCTCTGCGGGAACGTACCTCGCGCGCAGGCGCCGGCCGTACGCGGCAGCCGGCTCCAACCCGACGCCCGCGCGCCGCTCGTCGAGGTGTTCCGGGTCCTGGACGGGGTGGGGCCGGAGACTGTCGGCGTCATGGCCGGTGTACTGGGTTCCGTAGAGCTGGGGTCGCCCGGAGTTCACCAGGACCCGGTCGGTGAGGTAGGCGAGATGCCGCGACGGCGCCTCGCCCGCGTCGACGGCGGCCTGAAGGAGGTCGCGGGCTTCGCACTGGAAGCCGGGGTCGCGGTCGGCGTGCTGTACGAGCAGCCACGCGGCATCGGCCCCCTCCTCCCCCACCAGCGTGAAGCCGGGCCAGCCGTGCTCGGCGACGACCGCCTTGAGCCATGTGGCGTTCTCGGCGTCGATCCGAAGGAGGTCGCCCGGCTCACCGTTCTCCAGAAGGCTCCGGCGGGCCGCCTGGTCGGATGCGGCGCGCCGAAGGAGCTCGGCGGTGATCGCAGGGTGGGTCGGCCTCGCGTTCAGGTTCAATGCGGTGGCCTCCGTGATCAGTACTGATCGGTGCGGGATCCGCCACGCTACCGGGGCACCTCTGGCCGTGAATACAGAAGACGGATACTCACACGAATACGCCGAAGGGAGCCTGAAAGAGCAACGCGAGACGTTCACGGCCTGGCTGAAGACACATCCCGGAGCGGAGAAGACCGTCTGCCGGGACAGGGCGATCGCGCCTGCACCAAGGCGTCACAGAAGCCCCCCGATACCCTCCCTCGAAGTCGCTGATCGATGGCACCCGCTCCAGAACCTGTCCACCGCGCTGAAGAGGAACGCAAACGCGCCGAGGAGGAGACGGTGACCGAAGCGCCCGAGGCTCCCGAGGTGGCCCCGATGCTCTTCCGGCCCACGGAACTGCCCCGCACACAGATCATCGAGCGCACCCGCCACCGCTACGAGGACATCCACCGCCGACCGGAGAGACGCTGGACGATCAGCGATCGCCCGACGCCTGACCCTCGATCGCACGGCGTACCAGGAATGCGTCGCGGAAGCGGGCGCTGGCCCGGTCAACGAGTGGGCTGCGTGCGAACCCGGGGTTCGAGGTCGTCTGGCACGGCGGCCAGCCGCTGGCCACCGGCCGCGCACACCTGGCCGCCCTCATGGCCCCCTTCAAGGGCGTGAAGCACTCCGCTCCGTGCAGACGAACGCCGCGCTCGTGGACGACACGTGGTGCACGTTCCTCCTGGAGCACGAGATGCACGTGGGCGTCAGCATCGACGGCCACGAAGACATGAACACCACCGCATCACACTCGCCGGCCACCCCGGATTCGCGCCACCCCGCGCCGCATCGAGCGCCTGCGCCGCCACGGCACCCCCTACTCCGCCATCGCCCTCGTCTCCGACCTGACCCCGACCCGGCCGACGCCGCCCGCTTCTACGCCTTCTTCGCGAAGCTGGGAGTAACCACCCTCGGGCGTCAACACCGGCAGCAAGACGTCCGATCCCGTACGGAGGGCTGCGGACTTCTGAGCCGCGCTGGCCGACGCCTGGCGCGCACACCCGGTTGTCCACCTGCGCGAAGTGCAGCGGGTCCTCAACTTCGCCGCGGCACCAACAGAGAGCGGGGCGCAGCCAAGGAACGGCTCAGCCGACCGCCGGGCGGGCGGGCGGGCGAAGACAGGGAATGCGTCCTGTGTCCTTGTTCCGGGAGAGCGGGGCGGTCATGTGCAGTTCGCAGGCGACCTACGCAGCCCCTTCCGAGGACGTCACCCTCCACACTGCCGTCTGGGAAAGCCCCGAGTCCGGCAACCTGATCGCGGTTGGTGCGCCACCGAAACCCGCTGCGGGCCCGCAGCCGCCCGTGGCCCGGACGGTCGCCGAGCAAGTTGCCGAACGGTGTGGCTCGTCTGCGGTACAGGGACGGACGGGACACGGGACAATCGGTCCATGTCCACGCCGCACTCCCCCGCCCCTGGCCCGTCCACGGCCGAGGTGCTGCACGCCCGGTACGCGGGCAGGCTGCCCGCCACCCTTGAGGAGCTCGCGGCGCCCCGTGCACGGCACGGCCGACCCGCCCCTGCACGTGGCCTGGCCGGCCTGCGCTCCTACGACCTGGACCGCCCGCGCCTGCGCATGGGCCCGTACCGCGCCGTCCTGGCCGAGGGACAGCACGAGGACCTGGTCAAGCTCCTCGACCGGGACCTGCTCATCGCCCACCGGCCGGTCCTGCGCACCCTGGTCAGCCGGCACATCCGGCAGGTCTGGGAGGAACCCTTCCCCGACCTGGCGCCCGCCGGGTCCGCCACGGCATGAACCTCAGCGGCCGGCACCGCCGCCTCCTGCCCGCTGTGATCGACCGCGCATCCCCGTGCCCCTTCCTCCTCGCCGGCGGGTAGGCCGTCCACAAGCCGGCAGCCCGGATTCATCACCTTCCACTCATCAAGTCCCAGCGCGGTCGCTGGCCTGATCAGCCCAGGGACCGCGTCGGCTCACCCCTCGGGAGCTCACCCCATGCCAGCAAGGCCGACCCTCGTAGTCGTCAGCGGTCCACCCGCCACCGGAAAGACCACCCTCGCGCACAGCCTCGCCCACGAACTTGGCTGCCCCGCGATCATCCGCGACGAGATCAAACAGGGCATGGTCATGAGCACGGAGGCCTACCAGCCGGGCGACGGCGACCCCCTCAACCTCCCGGCCATGCACGCCTTCTTCGACACCCTCGGCGTGCTCCTTCAGGCCGGTGTCACCGTCGTCGCCGAGGCCGCCTACCAGGACCGGCTCTGGCGCCCCGGCCTCGAACCCCTCACGAAGTTCGCCGACCTCCGGATCATCCGCTGCACCACCCCGACCCCGACCATCGTCAAGCGCATGACCGAACGCGCCGACTCGGACGAGCACCGCGCCGCCCACGGTGACCGGGAGTTCCTCACCCGCATCGCCACCGGCGCCTACAGCCCGGAGGGGTTCGTCGACATCTCGCTCGACGCGCCCACCCTCCTCGTGGACACGTCCGACGGCTACAGGCCTGGGTCGGCCGAGATCGCAGCCTTCGTCCGAGCCCGCTGAACCCACCGAACCTCACCCAGCGTCTTCCGTGTGGTCGCGGCCGTGGCAAACGCGTCTCGGACCTCTAAAATCTCCACGGCGCACCGCCGGGACGGCGCTCCGCGCCACCCCGGAGTGTCTTCATCCGCTCGGCAGTGCTGTATTCCGACCACTGCACGCGGCCGCACCTCCGGTGATAGGTCAGGCACGGACCGTACCCCCGCTCATGGTGGGGGCGACGGTCCTCGACCGGCCGGAAGTCGGCGAGGTCAAGCTGTCGGCACCGCGGACACCCCAAGGAGCTCTTCGAGTTCGGCGACGGCCGTGTTCTCGTCGGCGGCGAGGACGGTGGTGATGCCGAGGGTGGCAGCCGGGGGCAGGTTCACCGGGTGGTCGTCCGCGAACACACACTCCTCCCCCGCGAGGCCGAGCCGGTCGAGGGTGAGGCGGTAGATCGCCGGGTCGGGCTTCGCCATGCCGACCACCTCCGAGATGACGTGCACGTCGAACAGGTCCCAGATCCCCGCATGGACGTACGGGTTGTGCGGGTCCGTGCCGAAACTGTTGGAGAGCAGCGCGAGGCGTATGCCGGCCGTTCTCGCGGCTTCGGCGAGGGCGACCATGCGGCGGGCGGTCGGCACCCCCGACCACGCGCGGCCCATGAGGTTCGTCGGGTCCACGGCTGCGCCGAGGAGGGCTGCGGTCGCCGTGTTCCATTCGGACTGGCCGATCTCGCCCACTTCGAGGGCGGCGTACAGGCGACGGCCCTCGGGGTGGTCGTTGAGGGTGGCCCGCCACGCCTCCGGGGCGAGACCCTCCGCCGTGCACCATGCGCGGTGGGCGGGGCGGGGGTCGGCGGTCAGCACGCCGGCGAAATCGAGGATCAGCCCTTTCGGGCGGCGGTCGTCGGCGCTGTCGGTGGGGTACGTCATCCTGTGCGTGTCCCTTCGTCAATCGCCTCCTCCGGGACGGTACCGCGCGGCATGAACGCGGCACGCATGAAGCGGCCCCACCGCCAAGTCAGCGGAGGGTAGAGCCGCTTCCATGCTTTCGGTCCGGGGTCGTTGCGCCGTTTTTCGAACCGCCCGAGGCGCTGGGTGATGAGCCGTTCACCGGGTCCGGGTACGAGGGTGACGGAGAAGTAGGGACCCATCCATCATCAGCTCCAGCCATTCCATCGGGGGCAGAACGCTGACCCGGAAGCCTTCGTATCGGGCTGCCGGGCGGGCGTTGCCGGCGTCAATGTGGCCGTACGCTCGGGTGGCCGCCCGCTCCCTGGTGGAGGCGCCGGTAGTGACGAGCAGGTGTTCCTCGATACAGCGGTGGCGGTATCGAGGCGGACCACGAGGGCCTGAGCGTGATGTGCGCCCGGCCAGGACCCCCGCGGGTGCCGGGAGCAGTGCCGGGCGGATCACCCACCCCCAGGTCGCGGGGGCCATCCCTGCAGGCGCGGGGAGCAGCTCGAACAGCTCTCCCCGCTCGCCGGGACCGCGGGTTCATCCCCACAGGACGCGGGGAGCAGGGGGACGAGATCCTTGCCCAGCTCGGCGAGTCGGGTCCATCCCCGCAGGCGCGGGGAGCAGAGCGCGCCGACGCCGCTGGTATAGCCGTGGGCGGGTCCATCCCCGCAGGCGCGGGGAGCAGGCTTACTGACCTGGGACTCTATTCGACCGACTCGCTATTTTCGAGTACTTCTTGCGAACCGGACACCCCGGGGTGTTTGGCATAAATCGACCGATAAGCGTCTCCGAGAACCTCAGCCCACAGCCGCGAAGGGTGCTCGCTCAGCAATGGTGGGGGCCCGGCCGAAGGCGTAGGAGGACCTTGGCTGGTGCAGGTTGACCGGATGAGGTGATCGTCGTCAGTCCGGTTCGGATGGGTTGATGGCGACGAGTTCGATCTCGAAGCCGTCGGTGTTCTCCAGGTAGGCGGCGTAGATCTGTTCGCCGCCGGCATGTGGGTGGCGGTCGGGGAACATCAGGCTCCAGCCGTGTCGTGGTGCCTCGGAGACCAGCGCGTCGAGTGTGCTGGTTCCCTCGACGTGGAATGCCAGATGGTTGAGCCCGGGCCGGCAGCGCTCGTGCCGGTCGGCGGTCAGAGCGGGGGACTGTTCGAAGACCAGGTAGGTCAGTCCGAGCTGCCAGCTTCGACCGTTGGTCCAGCTCTGGAACGGCGTGTAGCCCAGGCTCTCCAACAGCCAGCCGAAGGAGACGACGGCCCGCTCCAGGTCGGGTACCCAGATCTCGACGTGGTGCAGCATCCCCGTGTGCGGTCGGGTCATGCCGCCACCGCCGGCGCGGTCGCGGCCAGACGGCCGCGTTCGAAGCGGGCCCCGGCCCGTGCCTGGGCGATCAGATGGGGCACGGGCACGTTCACCACGTGCCACCGCTTCTGGGCGAACTCAACGAACCTGAACGCCCTGGCCTGAGCGACCGTCATCCTGCCGACTCCCTTGCTGGCCTTGGTCCGCAGCCGGGCGGTGGCGAGCGTCGGCTCGACCCCTCGGAATTGTAGATCGCCTGCAGGGCTTGTTCCCCGGTGGCTGCGGGTGCACTTCGGCAGGCTGTCTGGGAACAGCGGCAACGCGCAGAGCGGTAGCTCCTCAGCCTGGCGGGCTTGCGGTGCCCCGCCGGGGTGGCGGGCCTGCGCTGGCGGCTGCCGGGCCGGGCCACGTCCGAAGCAAAGGACGTGGCTGAGACCGGAGAGAGCCGAGGCCTCCACTCGCCGGGGCTGGCTTTCGGTGGTGCCGGTCCATAGTGCGCCGGCTCCCGAACGGTCAGTGATCACGCCGGTGCATCGACCGTGAAGGCATACGTCCGAAGCGGATCGAGGTGCAGTTCATGAGGGCCCATACAGTCGGCAGCGAGCGTGGCCACGAGCACCCCGCACACGCAGGCCATGTTGCGCCCGCCGGTTCCAAGTGGTCCGCAGCATCCGTGATGGACGCCAAGGGCCCCGGTCAGCTGCAGGCAACGCACGTCCTCGGGGTGCACGATCACTGAGTTCCTGGGCCCTGCGGGCACCATGCCCGTCATGCCAGGTGGCATGAGAAGCGCCCGGCACCCGCGCCCGTACCGGGTGTCGCTCTCAGACGCCACGAACGGCGTGCCCCACGGCTCGGGATCGACGGCGTAGCTGCCACGCGGGACGGTCGACGGAGCGAGCCGTGTCACACCGCGACGGTCCCTCTCGTGCTCCGAGACGTCTGGAACAGCGGGGAGTTCCTGCAGGTCAGCGGTGAGCTCAGCGCCACACCTCGCGCAGTGAAAGACCGTCACCGCAGCCAATCTATCCCACCCACGGCATCGGCTACAGAAGGTGAAAGGTCCCTCCGCAGGCCGCAAGGAGGGACCGGATCCTGCCGCCACGGGAGCCGGCACCAACCGTCCACCCGATCGATACCGAGCGCTGGGGTCATCCCCGCGTGCGCGGGGAACAGGGCGAGCCGCGGTGCTTGCGGTTCGGTCCGATGGGGACATCCCCGCGTGTGCAGGCTTACTGACCTGGGGTTTCACATGGGGGAAGCCCTCTCGGGTACTTGCGTAGAATCCGACAACTCCGGCCCCGCACTTGTCTACCGTGCCGCAAACCAGGCCCCCGCGCGCAGCCGCCCTCCCCGGGGGGCTTGGCCTGCCTCGGCATCCAGCCTCCGCCACGGCCAAGCGGAATGTCGCGCGGGGTACTCGGTGGGGTCGGCCCGCCAGCTCGGTGACCAGGCGGACGGCCTCCGGTACCTCGACGTGGTCGTCCGGGGTCGCTCCGAAGTGTGCGCCCGTGGGTGTCACCACCGCGGTCGCGCCCAGCCCGTCGACCAGCAGCCGGACGTGCTCGGTCGGGTCCGGCTGGTTGACCGGGTCGTCCATGGCCTGGAGGACCCTGAACTCCCGCGCGGAGCGGCGGATCCGCTCCCAGCCGAAGCCGCCCTCGAAGAACTCGGCGAGCTCGTCGTAGCCGACCTCGTGCGCCGAGGTCGCCACCAGCAGTACGCCCGCGAACACCCCGCCGGTCTGCGGGTCGTGCTGTTCCAGGAAGCGCAGCACGTTCACCCCGCCGATGCTGTGCCCGACCAGCACGGTGGACTCGGCGGGGCCGGCCGCCAGGACGGCCTCTCCGTAGGCCTTGCGCCAGGGCTCCAGCCGCGGCGCCGTGGTCTGCGGCAGCCGGGGCACCGTGACCCGGTGGCCCGCCGGGGCCAGCTGTTCCGTCAGGTACGGGAACCAGACGCTGTCGTCGCTCGCGCCGTACCCATGCGACACCACGATCTCGCTCATGATCGATCCACTCCCCTTAATCAAAACGATCCGTCGCGTTTCGATTAAAGCTAGCACGACTGCTACCGTGGCGGCGTGCCCACCGCAGAACCCGCAAACCGCCGCACCGGCGGCCGCACCCGCAGCCAGGACGCTCACGAGGCCGTCCTCGCCGCGGCGATCGAACTGGTCGAGGAACTCGGCTACCAGGCCGTCACCATCGAACGGATCGCCGCCCGCTCCGACGTCGCCAAGAGCACCATCTACCGCTGGTGGAAGTCGAAGGCCGCTCTCGTCATGGACGCCTACCGCACCGCCGTCGAGCAGCGCATGCCGGAACCCGACACGGGCTCACTCATCGACGACCTGACCACCTTCACCACCGCCCTGTACGGCGTGTCCGCGCAACCCGTTCGGGTCAAGACCCTGCGCGGCCTCATGGCGGAGGCCCAGCTCGACCCCGCCTTCGCCGAACCCTTCCGGGAGTGGGTGGAGAGCCGCCGCGCCGTCGTGGTCGCCCTCCTCACGCGAGGCGTGCACCGCGGCGAACTCCCGGCCACCGCCGACCTGGACGCCGTCACCGACCACCTCTTCGGCCTCTTCTGGTACCGCCTCCTGGTCGGCCACGCACCGCTCGAACCCGGCGAGGCCGCGCACCATGTCGACCAGCTCTTGAGCGGACTACGGACACGAGGCGCGGAGTAGGCCGTCGACACGGGCCGGCCGGCCAGCAGTGATCCGCGCACGGCAGTAGTGACGGCGACGGCAAGCCCTGTTTCCTCACCGGCGATCAGACCGGTCAAGAGGACCCCAATCGCCCCCGCGGGTGGCCGGCCTGGCCCCGGCACGGCGGTGGACGCGCCCGCTGGGCGGCCACGGCCACCCGGCCGGCGGAACGGGCCTTGGCAAGGTGGAGGCCCCCCGGTCGCCGTCGTGGCGCGGGATGGCCGCCGAGACGGTCGTGGGGCGAATGGAGCAATGGCCGGTGCGTTCGCCGGGCCGGCGTGGTCGCATCGGTGGGATGAAGGATCCCTTCGGATGTGACGAGCCGTCGCTACTGGCCGTCGGCACGGAGGCCGACCGGTCTTCCGCCCGCCGGGCCGTCGCCGCCCGCGCCACGGGGGACGAGGACCTGCGGGCCCTGCTCGACATGCTCGGCCTGTGGCCCGCCGACGACCCACCGCCGCCACCATCACGCCGCCGCCGCTGAGCCACCCCGCCCTGGCGCGGTGGATACGGCCTGGCCTTGACCCGTTTGCAGGGTCTGCGCGGCCTCCCTCGGCCGCGTGGAGATGGGCTGGCTCCGGGCACGCGGTGATCGCGCGCTCTAGCGGGGACGCCGGCGATACGGGTGCTGCTCCTCCTGGCCCGTCGTGCATGAACGCGCGTATTCCGGTGATACGCGCCCGCACAGGGCGGTCACGACGGACCGCCCCCTGCCGGAAGGAACCAGCCCGTGACCGACCTCTCCCGTACGAACGTGCTCCCCCAGCCCTGGCACGGCGGGCCGCTCGACCTCCCGTGCCACACGACCGCACGGGACGTCTTCGTACGGAACACGAGCGAGCACGCTGCGGCCGCCCGTGAGCGGGAGGAGGCCGCCAAGGCGGCCTGCCACGCCTGCCCGGCCCGCCTCCCCTGCCGCCGTCACGCCCTCGCCGAACGGGTCGCGCACGGCGTCCGCGGTGGTCTCACCCCGGACGAGCGCCGCTTCCTGCTGGCCGACATCCCGTCAGCGGCGGACGTCGCCTGACGCGCCGCGAGGGATCCGCTGCGGTCGGCGCGGGCTACATGGGATCCGTGGTGGCGCTCTCCGGCCCGTGGAGCTCTTCGAGCCTCTGCCGGATGTGCAGCGCCTTGTCGGTCAGCCGCTGCCGCTCGGCCGGGTCGGTGGACCGCTGGGCCTCCCGCTCCAGTTCCTCGGCCTTTTCGCGCATGTGCAGGGCCTGCTCGTCGGGCCGGCTCTCACTGCTCATGGGATCTCCGTAAGTTGATAGGCGGCCCGGGAGGGCCGGATGTGGCTTATGGGGTCTTGCCTTCAGTGGCTCCTGAGGAGTGGCCGTCCGGCTCTCCGG
>NZ_JBEZWL010000032.1:0-60969 GCF_040648015.1 Streptomyces sp. NPDC029216
CCGCTACGAACGCAAAGCCGACCACTTCCTCGCCTTCACCAGCATCGCCTGCACCCTCATCTGCTACCGAAGACTGGCCAAATGAGATGACGTCTTAGTAGGGCCCGCCGTCGCGGACTGCGACCGGGCCGCCGCCGTACTCACCTTCCCCGGCGGATGACGCAGGACGCTGCTCGTCGCGTGAAGCAGCCGCGAGCCGACCAGCGACTCCCGGCCCTGCCCCCACGAGCTGTCCTTCGCGAGCCCCGCCAGATGCTCCTTCACCGGCTTCCCCGCGTCGTCCATCGCCGCCATCCGCGCGGCCACCAAGGGCCACTGCTTATGGGCGAACATCAAGTCGACCTCACGCTCACGTCCAGGCAGTGCCTCCCGCACCATCCTCATGAACCGCTCGTGCTCCCCCGTCCCGATCGAAAGCTGCCGAAGCGCCCTGGCCCGATCGGCCAGGTCGATGTCCGGTGGAAGGTCCAGCCCTTGTGTCAGCGGCCCGTAGGACAGCAGCGCGTCCCGGCTCGTCGCCGGCGCCTCGCCGGCCGCAATCACCTTCGCGACCGCCTGGTCAACGCCGAGACCTGCATCGTGTGCCGAAGCCAGAAGCCGCCGTACATCGACACCGCGCTCGTCCAGCTTCGCCATCGTCGCCGAGATATCGGGCCACCCAGGCGAGGACATCGCCTCACGCACCGGCCCAGCAGGCAGGGTCTCACGAAGCATCCGCTCCCACTCCCCCGTCCCCTCAGCCGCCACCTTGGCCTCGTTCTCAGCCACCTGGTCCCGCACGGTCACCGCGATCTCACCAACCTGCGGCAGCAGCTGCTCCAGGTCCACCCCGGCACGCTTAAGCGCCATCAGCTGCTGCGCCACCTGCGGCCAGTCCGCACCATCCAGCAACGCAGCGGAGATGTCTGACGGGAGAAGATCCTTGAGCTCCGCCTTGGCATCATCCTTCGCCTGCTCGGCGGGCGGCAGCTCCTCCTCGACACCCTTCTTCCGCCGCTGCTGCTGCCGCCGCACGGCGTCGGCGATGGCCATGATCAGACGCACCGACATCACCGCGGTCTGCACCGCCTCGCCCGCCGCCTCGGCGAACGGCTCTCCCTGAGCGGGTGTTGCCATTCCTGCTTCTCCCCTCATTAGCGGGTCCCCCTCGGACCCTTGCGCTGCTCGTCGCCCGGTGGCCTGCGCTTCGCCGCAGATGCTGCCGTCTTACGGGTAGGTCCGGTGTTCTTCCCCGTGCCGCCCCCAGCCGTCGACGACGGGCTCAATCCGGAGACGGCCGCAGCCGCGCCGCGTTGCTTCCGCCATCCGTCCAGTCGCCATGAAAGCACTTCGGCGACCCACTCCGCTGAGGCCAACTCCCGGCGTCGGGCTACCGTTGCCAGCACATCGCAGGGGTCTTCACCCGCTCGCTCGACCTCGACGAGACGGGCCCGCAGCGCCGGCCATGCCGGGTCGGCCAGTACGGCCCGAGCGTGCTCAGGTACGGCCTCCTGGACCACTCCGGCCATCAGCCGATCCCCGGGGGGGGTGCTGCCTTCCGCTGCCCGCTCGAAGAGCGCCCGGGGGCGCGTTTGGGTCGAGGCCGGTAATCGCGGGCCGCAGCCGCGCCAGCAGTAACCTCGACAGCTTCACGCAGGAGTCGACCTGCTCTCCCGGATGCCTCGGCCTGGGCGCGATGCTCTTGTGCGTCGTGCCAGAGCCAGCAGGAAGCCGAGTGCTGCGACCGTGTCGTTGTGCCCGATGGCCGCAGCGGACTGGGTGAGGAGCTGGTTCGACTCGCGGTAGAGCTTGCGTGCCTGGCCCTCCATTGCACGGTCTCCAGGCGCACGGGATGCCCGTTCGAACTCGTATGCCGCGTCCTTGATCTGGCCGCGTACGAGCCGGGGAGAAACGAGGGCCGCGACCACGATCAGGTCACCGAGTGCGGCCACGCCTCCGGCTCCCTGGCGGAGTCCCTCGGCGCCGAGTTGAGCGGCGGCTGTGCGTACCTTGTCCTCGGCCACGCGCCACATCTCCGCCGACCCAACGCGTGGAGTCTCCACGGGTGAGTTCCAACGCTCACGTACTCGGGGAAGGGACAGGTCCGGTGCGAGTCGGGCGCCGGGAAACCACACGGGCGTCTGTTCGCCGTCACGGTCGCCCGGCATCGCCACCGAGTACCCCGTGATGTTCCCGTCGGGTGCGATGCGCTGCTTGATGCGGACCCCAGCAGTGCTCAGTCGTGTGAAGAAGTCAGTGTCGCTCGTGGCGGCCGCGGCGGCTTCTCGGACTGCGCGTTGCCGTCTCCCGTACCGGCTCGTCCAGCCCTCGGCGTGCGGCCTTCTCCTTCTCGCCTGTCTTCGCCCACTTCCTGGCTGTCCCGTCCTCGTGCGTCAGTCGGCGCAGTCCGAATTCGACCTCGAAGCCTCGCGCGCGGGCCTGCATCTTCACGACGTCCCAGCTGATGTCCGGCTGTCGTCCGTCCTCGCGGGCCGGGGTAGCGACGATGTGGATGTGGTCGTCGGCGTGACGTACTGCGAACCAGCGGCATGCGTTCGCGTCTCCGTGTTCGGCGATGCCGGCGGCATGCATCATCTCCGCCGCGACGCGCGCCCATTCTTCGTCCGACAGGAGTCGGTCCTCGGGCGGATTGCGGACCGCGACGTGATACACGTGCTTGAGCGGCTTCGCACCCCGCAGTGCGTAGACGGGCGCCCTTCTGCACATCGGACCCGACGCCGTCATCCGGCTCACCGGACTTCGAGACCCCTGCCTGCGGATCAGCAGCCTCCGCCCCCGGCTCCTCAAGCAGGTCCTCTACCGCGACCAGGACGGCACCCTGATCCGCCGGGCCGGCGTCATGGCCGTCGTTGTGACCACCGGCCACGTCGCGCCCGGCATGGCCATCCGCGCGGAGATCCCACCCCCGCCCCATATCGCCCTCCCACCCGTGTGACACCGCAGCAGGGGCATCGGGGCGGACCGGGCACCCGGCATCGCCCCGCGCGCCGCGGCCGTACTGGTCCCGGCGGCGAACCGGCTGAGGTTCTGGCGGATCCAGGGACTGACCCTGGCCGGGTGGCCGGACGACGAGATCGAGGCCCTGTGGAAGCCGGAGGCCGGTCACGTGTACGGCCCGCTCACCGCGGGCGTCGATGGGTTCCCTGGCGGCGCCGGCGCCTCAAGCGGCTGGCCACGCGTGTGCGTCGCCCGCGCCCGGTAGGCCCGTACGGCCGGAGCCGGATGCGCACCCTCGGCCGTGGGCCGCGCGAATCCTAGGGAACCAGAACGATCTTGCCCCGGACCCGGCCGGTCTCGCTGAGATCGTGGGCCTTTGCCGCCTCGGTGAGCGGGAGGGTCTCGGAGATGGTGGGACGGATGCCGTGGTCGTCGATCAGTGCGGCGAAGTCGGTCAGTACGGCAGGGGTCGGCTTGAGGAAGAACTCCACGAAGCGCAGGCCCAGTTCGGCGGCGCGGGTGGTGACCTCGGTGCGGTCGACGCCGACTCCGACCACGTCGACCAGGATGCCGCCCGGCTTGAGCGTGGCGAGGGAGCGCGGCCCGTAGTCGTGGCTGATGGTGTCCAGTACGGCGTTGACGTCGCGGAGCGCGCCGAAGTCCGCCACCGTGTAGTCGATCAGCTCGTCGGCGCCGAGGTCCCGCAGGTACGGGTGCTTGGCGGCGCTCGCCGTGCCGATGACGTACGCGCCCCGGGCCTTGGCGATCTGGACGGCGAGGTGGCCGACGCCGCCGGCCGCGCCGTGGATCAGCACCCGGTCGCCGGGCCCCACGTCCGCGAGGGTGATCAGGGCCTGGTAGGCGGTGAAGCCCGAGATGGGCAGGGCCGCGGCGCCGACGTGGTCGAGGGTGCGGGGCTTGGGGGCGATCCGGTCCTCGGGGACGACGACGTGGTCGGCGTGGCTGCCGTGCGGCGGCACGGTCCAGCCGTACACCTCTTCGCCCTCCGCGAAGCGGTCCACGCCCTCGCCGAGCCGTTCCACGGTGCCGCTGAACTCGTGGCCGAGGACGTAGGGCGGTGGCCCGAAGAAGTCCACCTTGCCGACTCGGACCTTCCAGTCCGCCGGGTTCATGCCCGTGGCCCGTACCCGGACCAGCACCTCGCCGGGGCCGGGCACAGGGAGGGGTATCTCGGCCAGTTCCAGCACGTCGGAGCCGCCGATGCTCCGCTGGATGATCACACGCGTCGTCGTCATGAAGATCATCTTTGCATCGGGAGTTGTTAGTTGAACAGTAAATTTGAGCCGGCCCGGCCCCGTCACCGCGGTGGACGGCCTGCGGGAGTTGTCGGCGAGGTGTCGTCAGCCGCGGGCGGCGGCGGACAGAGCCGGGGCGGCGGCCAGGCGGTGCTTGCGCTTGGGCAGGCCGAACGTCGGGTGCGAGGTGGTCCACAGCGACATCCTGACGATGCCCGCCTTGATCCGCGCGGCCTTCCGGCCGCCCACGAACTTCGGCTTCGCGCGCGCTTCGTGGTCGACCATCTGCAGGATCCCGTCCCGCCGCCCGAGGCTGATGTGGTTGCCGTAGTACTCCAGCTTGGTGTTCGCGATCTTGGCGCCGGTCAGACGTGCCACGATCGCGTTCGTGGCCTGCAAGGCGGTGAAGCCGGCCGAGGCGCAGGACATCGGCAGCGGGCGGCCGTTGTCGCCGATGGCGTAGGCGCTGTCACCGGCGGCGTAGACGTTCGGGTGCGAGAGCGAGCGCATGGTGCGGTCGACCACGATGCGGCCGTCCTCGGTGACCGCAAGGCCGCCGGCGGCGGCGATGGGGCCGGCCGCGAACCCGGCCGTCCACACGGTCGCGTCGCAGGCCAGGGCGGTGCCGTCGGCGCACAGCACCCGCGTGGCTTCGACGGCCTCGACGCTGGTGTGCTCCAGTACGGTGATGCCCAGCCGGTCGCAGGCCCGGCGCAGGTGGCCGCGGGCTCCGGCGGAGAGCGCGGCGCCCAGCTCGCCGCGGGCGACGAGCGCCACCGACAGGCCCGGTCGGGATTCGGCGATCTCGGTGGCGGTCTCGATGCCGGTCAAACCGTCACCCACGACCAGGACGCTTCCGCCTCCGTCCCGCCCGGCCAGGCTGTCCAGGCGCTCGCGCAGGCGCAGGGCCGAGGGCCGGCCGGCGACGTCGAAGGCGTGCTCGGCCACGCCGGGGACGCCGCCGTGGGAGGCGTGGCTGCCGAGGGCGTAGAGAAGCGTGTCGTAGCCGAGCTCCCGGCCACTGCTGTCGGCGTCGGCCAGGGTGACGACCTGGCGCTCGGGGTCGACGGCGGTGACGCGGGCCAGGCGCACCCGTACCCCCGTGCCCGCGAAGACGTCGGTGAGCTGTGGAGCCTCGATCTCCTGGCCGGCCGCGAACTGGTGCAGCCGCAGCCGCTGGACGAAGTCCGGCTCGGCGTTGACCACGGTGATCTCGGTGTCCGCCGGGGACAGCCGGCGGGCCGAGGTCCCGGCCACGTAGGCCCCGGCATAGCCGGCGCCGAGGACGACGATGCGGTGCTTCATGCGATGCTCCTGTCGATGCGCTCGCTCCCGGAGACCCGAGCGGAACAGCGTCCCGGTTCCTGACGGATACCGGCTTCTGCGTAGCCGCCGCCGACCATGGCCACGCCGGTGTAATGGGGCATACGGGCTCTCCCTTGTCGTGCGGGGTGTCTTGGGTTCCTGCGTTCTCGGGTGTCGGGCACAAGACACCGGCGGCCCGATCCCTGTGACAGGCGCGAGCGCGTGACCTGCGCCACAGACGTCGAGGCCCGGGTGGACGCCCTGATCCGGACGCTGCTGAAGCACTCGCCGCAGTCGCCGGCACTGGGCCGCCGGCTGGTCCGGCTGACCGTCGATCCGCCGGCCCTGACGATCGTCGTCGGCTGGGAGGCCCAGATCGCCCTGCGAGACGTCCGCGGCCTTGACCCGCAGACCGCTCGGTCTCTGCGGCTGGCCTGGCCATCGCCAGCTGGGAGCACCGAAAGGGCTGAAGGCCGGGGTCATCACCGTCGTCCAAGGCTGGAAGGGGCGGGCTCGGCCGTTCCTTCGCCGACGCGTCCCAACTCACAGCCGGGACTGGTTTTCACGGGCGGAAAGTGCGGCGGTAGGTGTCGGGTGGGACGCCGACGGTGCGGTGGAAGTGGCGGCGGAGGGTGGTGGCCGTGCCCATGCCGGTGGAGGTGGCGATGGTGTCGACCGTGGCGTCGGTGGTTTCCAGGAGTTCCTGGGCGTGGCGGATGCGCTGGGTGTGGAGCCATTGCAGGGGTGTGGTGCCGGTGAGGTGTTTGAAGTGGCGGGCGAGGTGGCGTGAGCTCATGCGGGCCTGGCGGGCCAGGTCCTCCACGGTGAGGGGCTGGTTCAGTCGTTCCAGCGCCCAGGGGAAGAGTTCTGCCAGGGGGTGGTTGCTGGGGGCGGGGAGGGGGGTGGAGATGAACTGGGCCTGGCCGCCGTCGCGGTGGGGTGGGATGACCAGGCGGCGGGCGATCTTGTTGGCGTTGGCCGAGCCGTGGTCGAGGCGGACGAGGTGCAGGCACAGGTCCATGGCGGCGGCCTTGCCCGCGGAGGTGAGGACGTCGCCGTTGTCGACGTAAAGGACGTCCGGATCGACGGTGGCCGCTGGGTGGCGGCGGGCCAGTTCCCGTGTGTGGGCCCAGTGGGTGGTGGCGCGTTTCCCGTCGAGCAGTCCGGCCGCGCCCAGGACGAAGGCGCCCGTGCACAGGGAGGCGACGCGGGCGCCGGCCGCGTGGGCGGCGCGCACCGCCTCGGTCAGTTCGGCGGGTGGTTCGCGGTCCGTGTCGGCCCAGCCGGGCACGATCACCGTGTCCGCGTGCGCGAGGTGGTCGAGCCCGTGGTCGGGTTCGAGGCGGAAGCGGTCGACGCGGACCGGGCCGTTCCCGCAGAGGGAGAAGTCGTACCAGGGGTCCACGATGTGGGTCAGGTCGGATCCGAAGACCTCGATGGCCACGGACAGTTCGTAGTGGAGCATGCCGTCGGTGACGGCGACCGCAACGGTGGGCATGTCTGAAACTGTACGTGCCATGTCGTTTCCGACGCTCGTGCGGGGTGTGGGCAGGGGGCCAGGATGTGGGTGTCAGGCCGCGGCGGATCGACAGCGCGGCGGCATTCGAGTGCACGGGAGCGGTCTCATGGGGTCAGGTCAGCTGGTGGCGGTGTTCGGCGCGTACGGTCACACGGGGAAGTTCGTGGTCGCGGAGCTGGCCGGGCGCGGGTTCGTCCCGGTGCCGTCCGGGCGCAACGCGCGGGCTGTGCAGGAGCTGGCCGACGGGCTCGGGCTTGAGGCCCGGGTGGCATCGGCCGACGATGCGGACTCGTTGGACCGTGCCCTGGCGGGAACCGTGGCGGTCATCAACTGCGCCGGCCCGTTCGCGGCGACCGCCGGCCCCGTGATCGAAGCCGCGCTCCGTGCGAAGATCCCGTACCTGGACGTGGCCGCCGAACTAGAGGCGAATCTCGACACCTTCGCCCACTACCGCGAGCGGGCCCGGGAAGCGGGAGCGGTGGTCGTCCCGGCCATGGCCTTCTTCGGCGGGCTGGGCGATCTGCTGGTCACCGCGGCGATGGGCGACTGGACCGCGGCCGACGAGGCTCACATCGCCTACGCGCTCAGCAGCTGGCACCCCACTGCCGGGACCCGTCTGTCCGGTGCCGTCTCCCGTGAGCGGCGCGGCGACGTCCGCCTGCGCTACCGCGGCGGACAGTGGGAGCGGCGCGCCGACGCCGCGCCCACTCTGGAGTGGGCCTTCCCGGAGCCGGTGGGGCCCCGGGAAGTGATCGGGGAGTTCACGATGGCGGATGTCGTCACCGTCCCCCATCACCTGCCGATTCCGGACGTGACCACCTATATGACCGCCGAAGCGGTCCGGGACATCGCCGCACCTCAGACTCCGGCTCCGACCGCCACCGACGAGAACGGGCGCTCCGACCAGACCTTCCTGGTCGACGTCGTCGTGCGTTCGGGCGGAGCCGAACGCCGGGCCACGGCCGGCGGCCGGGACATCTACGCCGTCACCGCGCCGCTGGCCGTCGAGGCCCTCGAACGCGTGCTGACCGGCCGCACCAGGGCCGTTGGCGTCGCCTCCGCCGGGGAGATCTTCGACGCACCGGACTTCCTGCACGCACTGGCCCCGCACGTCGTATTCGACCTCCACCCGCAGAGCGCCTGAGGGGGGTACTGCCGCCGCCCGCAGGCGGCAGGGTGGCCAGGAGGCCGTCATCCGGGGTCAGGTGGCCTCGGGGGGGTCGGGTTCGCAGCGGAGGAGGTCGCCCGGTTGGCAGTCGAGTGCTTCGCAGAGGGCGGCGAGGGTGGCGAAGCGGACTGCTTTGGCGCGGCCGTTCTTGAGGACCGCCAGGTTGGCGGGGGTGATCCCCACGCGTTCCGCGAGCTCGCCGACGGACATCTTCCGCCTGGCCAGCATCACGTCGATGTCCACGGCGATCGGCATCAGATCACCTCGTCCAGCTCGGCCTGCATCCGCGTCGCCTGGGCGAGCAGCATCCGCAGCACGAGCACGATGAGTGCGACGCCGAGGATGGCCAGGCCGATCCCGCCCATGATGACGGTGACGCCCGGGTCCTCACGCTGGCCCGGGGCGTTGACGATGGTGACCGCGAACCACAGGACGGCGGCCGCCACGATCGCGCCGATCACGCCGTCCACGTACCGGAAGGCGGCGTGGGAGAACACGGTGCCGCGCCGCACCATCGCCACCAGCCGCCATACGCAGACCAGGGCAACCTGGGCCGCGGTCATGCCCACGATCGTGATCAGGCGCAGCGGGGTCAGCGGGAGCGAACCGTCCTCCGGGTCGGTGAAGAACGCCCACACCATCAACGCCTGCACGAGCACCGTGCCGGCGAGCACCACGGCGAGCACGGCGCGCAGGGCGCCCACTGTCAGTTTTCCCACGACCTGTCCTTCCATCGACTTACGATGTGAATCTATCGAATGTCGATAGGCTGGGCAAGGGGGACTCTGCCCCAGAACGCAGAAGAGCCCGACGCCGCTGGGGCGTCGGGCGGGCGTCGTCGTGACGCGCTGAGCGGCCGCGCGGCTCCTGCCGCGCGGCCCGCTCGGTTCAGGAGCGCGGCTTCACCAGTGCGACGGCCTCGATCTCCACCAGCTGGTCGGGGAAGGCCAGGTCGGAGACGCCGAGGATGGTGTCGGTGGTGCGGTGGTTGCCGACGTACTCCTTGTGGAGCCGTGCGGCCGTGTCGAAGTTCTGGCGCAGGTCCTTGGTGTAGATCTTCATGCTGACGATCTGGCTGCGCGGGATCTTGTAGTGCGCCAGGACCTTGTCCATGTTCTCGAAGGACGTGCGGACCTGCTTCTCGAAGTCGCCGACGCCGACCAGGTTCCCGGCCGCGTCGTGCGACAGCTGGCCCGAGATGTAGACCGTGTCCCCGGCCCGGATGGCCTGCGAGTAGCCGTAGGAGCCCTCCCACGGCACCCCGAACCCGAAGTGGTCCCAGCCTCGGCGTGCCTGGTCCTGCGCGCTGGCCCCCTGCGGACCCACGACTGCGATCATCACGGCCACCAGCGCGGCCACGACGGTGGCGATACCGAACCTGCGTCCTGACTTCGTCATACCCCATGTCCCTTCATCCACAGTGGAGCCGGTGCCATGACACTGGCACCGTGCGGACGAGAACTCCTCGAACGGCGATCGACTCCGGCCGTACTCAGGGGTGAGTGAGGGGCGGGACCGTTTCCTCGGGGGAGGTGGGGGCGGGCGGGGTGCCGTCGCCGAAGGGGCGGCCGCCCAGTGTCGCGCGGTCGTGCGGGGCGAGCCAGCCCGAGGGGTCGGGGCCGGCGGGAACGATCCCGGTCGGGTTGATGTGGCCGTGGACGACGTAGAAGTGCTTCTTGATGTGGTCGAAGTCGACCGTGTCCCCGAAGCCGGGCGTCTGGAACAGGTCCCGGGCGTACGCCCACAGCACCGGCATCTCCGTGAGCTTCTGCCGGTTGCACTTGAAGTGGCCGTGGTAGACGGCGTCGAAGCGGACGAGTGAGGTGAACAGGCGTACGTCCGCTTCGGTGATCGTGTCGCCGACGAGGTAGCGGGAGCGCTCCAGCCGCTCGGAGAGCCGGTCGAGGCGGTTGAAGAGACGCTCGTACGCCTCGGTGTACGCCTCCTGCGACTTGGCGAAGCCGGTCTTGTAGACGCCGTCGTTCACGTCCGTGTAGATCTCCTGGCCGACCGCGTCGATCTCCGGCCGCAGCGCGGCCGGGTACAGGTCCGGGGCGCCGTCGCGGTGGTACGCCGTCCACTCCAGGGAGAGGTCGAGGGTCATCTGCGCGTAGTCGTTGGTGACCACCTTGCCGGTCGGCACGTCCACGATCGCGGGGACGGTGATGCCCCGGTCGTAGTCGGGGTCGCGGGCGAGGAACGCCTCCTGGAGGCGTTCTATCCCGAGCACCGGGTCGCGGCCGCCCGGGTCGAGGTCGAAGGTCCAGCTGCGCTTGTCGTGCGTCGGGCCGGCGACGGCCATGGGCAGGGCCTTCTCCAGTCCGAGGAGCCGGCGGGTGATCACCGCGCGGTGCGCCCAGGGGCAGGCGCGGCTCACCACGAGCCGGTAGCGGCCTGGCTCCACGGGGAAACCGTCGCGTCCGTCGGCGGTGATCCGGGTGGTGATGTAGCGGCTGTCACGGGAGTACCCCTTGGCGGGGCTCACATTGGTCATCCCGGGGCCCTACCCAGGAATCGCCGGGGTGAGCGGCCCCTCCAGCGGAGCTCCGTCGTGTCTCGTTCCGGCCGGAGACGGCGTCGCCCCGCGGGGCGCGGGTTCGCGGGGTGTCGTGGGGTCAGCGGTTGTCGTGGAGTTCCTGGTGCATCTGGGGCTGGTCGTCCTGGTCGTGGGTGAGGGCGAACTTCTGGATCTGGTTGAAGCCCTTGGAGGCGACGCCGACGATCTCCTTGTACGGGTTGACGCCGGTGACCTTCTTCGCTCCCCCGCCCAGCACTCTGCCGCCGATGCCGCTGACCAGGTCGTTTCCGGCTGCCAGGGGCTTGGCGGCCGCGTCGAGGACGCCCCGGGGCAGGCCGGCCATGTCGGCGTACTTGTCGGACAGGGCGTGGCGGACCATCGCGATGAAGGCGTCGTGGGTCGGGCCGGGGTAGAACTGCCGGTAGAAGTCGACGGCCTGCTTGGTCATGAAGACGCCGTCGTCGGTCTTCTTCCACTCCTTGTCGCGTTCCTGGTTCCACAGGGCCGCGACCAGGTCGGGGTCCTTGGGCAGCAGCCACTTGTCGGGGGTGCCGAGGTAGTGGTTGACGTAGTGCCAGGAGCACATGAAGCCCTTGGCGTCGTCCTTGGAGACGTCGATCCCGAGGCGGTCCATGGCCTGGAGGATCTGGGTGGAGAAGACGCAGGCGGCGCCGGTGGTGTACTTCTGCGAGACCGGCTCGCCCCACTTGGCGTAGTCCCATTCGCCGCTCTTCTTGTGGAGCTGGCGCACGGAGGCGTGGACGAGGCGGACCTTGGTGACGTTGGCGGCGAGGGTGCCGTCGCGCAGGGCGTTCTTGTTGCCCATGTCGATGAACAGGCGCGAGGACTGCGACAGGCGCCGGCCGGGGCCGTCGACGCCGCCGAGGCGGCCGGTGGAGCGGAGGGTGAACGCACCGGTCGGGGAGAGGTAGGTGCCGATCAGGCCGACGGTGCCCTGGAGCATGGACACCTCGCCGTGGTGGTGCGCGAAGAAGCCCTCCGCGGCCTTGACGTCCGCTTCCGACCAGTCCGGCGGCGGGGCCGCGGCCTCCTTGAGGAACTCGGCCAGCCTGACGGGCAGGTCCGACATGTCCATTCCGGGCTTGAGGGTGCCGATGGTGCGGAACAGGGCGTTGACCCCGTCGATCTCCTTGTTGTCGATCAAGTCCGATACGAGCTCGTCGGCCTTCGGGTCGCCTACCTTGCTCGCCGCTTCGAGCTCGGCGGCGATCGTCGCGGTCGTCAATGCCACGGGGGACCACTTCCTTACGGGGTGTGGGGGGTGGTGGGGGGCGGCGCTCGGGCCGGTCAGCGGCATGCTGCCGCCGCCCGCCGCGGGTCCAGAACCCCCTGTCGACGCCGGATCGTTTGTTCCTCACTCCAACGGCGCACGGCCCGCGGTCCCGGGCCGGGCCGTGCGCCCGCCACTACTCCGCCCGCAGCGCGGCCAGGCGCTGTTCGAAGGGGATCAGGGTGGAGGCGGCCGCCGGGGTGAGGGAGGTGATCGCGCCGGTGAGGGAGCGGGGGGCGGGGAGCGCGTCCGTGTCCGTAGGGGTGGCGGGGTGGGCTGCGGGGGTCGCGAAGCGGGCCAGTTCGGCGCCCGCGCGGGTGATGCGCCGGTCCAGGCCCTCGTCGCCCCAGTCCTCCGAGGCGGCGTAGACGGCGGTCGGCAGGACGAGGGCGCGCAGGTGGGTGAAGAGGGGGCGCAGGGCGTGTTCGGTGACCAGGGAGTGCCGGGCGGTGCCGCCGGTCGCGCCGAGGAGCACCGGTGTGCCGGTGAGGGCGTCCTTGTCGAGGACGTCGAAGAAGGACTTGAACAGGCCGCTGTACGAGGCCGCGAAGACGGGTGTGACGGCGATCAGGGCGTCCGCGGCCGCCACCGCGTCGAGGGCGGCGGCCAGGCGGGCCGGCGGGAAGCCGGTGACGAGGTGCTGGGCGATCTCCGTGGCCAGGTCCCGCAGTTCGATGACCTCGGGTGCGGCGTCCAGGCGGGTGAGGGCGGCCGCGGTGAGGCGGTCGGCGAGCAGCCGGGTGGAGGAGGGCGAGCTCAGGCCCGCCGATACGACGACGAGCCTCATGCCCGGTTCGCCTCCTCGGCGGTCTCGCGGGCCGCCGCGACGCGGGCCGCGTGGGTGGGTGCGTCCGGTACGCCGGCCGGGCGGAGGTTCGCGAACTCCTTGCGCAGGACGGGTACGACCTCCTCGCCGAGGAGGTCGAGCTGTTCCAGGACGGTCTTCAGGGGCAGGCCGGCGTGGTCGATCAGGAACAGCTGGCGCTGGTAGTCGCCGGCGTAGTCCCGGAAGGAGAGGGTGCGCTCGATGACCTGCTGCGGGGAGCCGACGGTGAGGGGGGTCTGGGAGGTGAACTCCTCCAGGGAGGGGCCGTGGCCGTAGACGGGCGCGTTGTCGAAGTAGGGGCGGAACTCGCGGACGGCGTCCTGGGAGTTGCGGCGCATGAAGACCTGGCCGCCGAGTCCGACGATGGCCTGTTCGGGGGTGCCGTGCCCGTAGTGGGCGTAGCGCTGCCGGTACAGCTCGACCATCTGCCGGGTGTGGGAGGCGGGCCAGAAGATGTTGTTGTGGAAGAAGCCGTCGCCGTAGTAGGCGGCCTGTTCGGCGATCTCGGGCGAGCGGATGGAGCCGTGCCAGACGAAGGGGGCGACGCCGTCGAGGGGGCGGGGGGTGGAGGTGAAGGACTGGAGGGGGGTGCGGAACTTGCCCTTCCAGGTGACGACGTCCTCGTCCCAGAGGCGGCGCAGGAGCGCGTAGTTCTCGATGGCGAGGTCGATGCCGTCGCGGATGTCCTTGCCGAACCAGGGGTAGACGGGTCCGGTGTTGCCGCGGCCCGTCATGAGGTCGACGCGGCCGTCCGCGACGTGCTGGAGCATCGCGAAGTCCTCGGCGATCTTCACCGGGTCGTTGGTGGTGATCAGCGTGGTGGAGGTGGAGAGGATCAGCTTCTCGGTGCGGGCGGCGATGTAGCCGAGCATCGTCGTCGGCGAGGAGGGGACGAACGGCGGGTTGTGGTGCTCGCCGGTGGCGAAGACGTCGAGGCCGACCTCCTCGGCCTTCTGCGCGATGGTGAGCATGGCCTTGATGCGGTCGTGCTCGCCGGGCGCGCGTCCGGTCGTCGGGTCGGTGGTGATGTCGCCGACGGTGAAGATCCCGAACTGCATGGCTCCCCTTCCAAAGTTGTTAAGAATTCAACCATATCCGGGAACGGGGGGTGCGGCCGGGGTATTCCCGCCCGTCGACGGCGGCCCCGCGCGGGGAGCGGCGGTAGGGTGCGGGCGTGTCCGGGTATGAGCGCGATCTTGTCGGGTACGGGGCCGAGCCGCCGCGTGCGGGCTGGCCCGGTGGGGCGCGGGTCGCCGTCAGCCTCGTCCTCAACTACGAGGAGGGCGGCGAGCGGAGCGTGCTCGAAGGGGACGCCGCCTCCGAGGGGTACCTGCACGAGATCGTGGGGGCGCCGCCGGTGGAGGGCGGGCGGGACCTGAACGTCGAGTCGATGTTCGCCTACGGGGCGCGGGCCGGGTTCTGGCGGGTGCACCGGACGGTGGTGGCGCACGGTGTTCCCCTCACCGTCTTCGCGGTCGGGCAGGCCCTGGAACGCAATCCCGGCGCGGCGCGGGCGATGGGGGCCGCCGGGTGGGAGGTGGCGGGGCACGGATGGCGGTGGACCGACTACCGCGACGTGCCCGAGGAGGCCGAGCGCGCCGACATCGCGCGGACGGTCGCGACGGTCGAGCGGCTCGTGGGACGCCGGCCCGTGGGGTGGTACACCGGGCGGACCAGCTCCCGTACGCGGCGGCTCGTGGCGGAGGAGGGCGGGTTCCTCTACGACTCCGACGACTACTCCGACGACCTGCCGTTCTATGCCGGGGAGAGCGGGGGGCGGCAGCTCGTGCTGCCGTACAGCCTCGACGCCAACGACTTCAAGTTCCTGATCGTGCACGGCTTCACGACCGCCGACGACATGCTGGCGTACCTCGTCGACACGTACGACACGCTGCACGCGGAGGGGGCCGAACGGCCGCGCATGATGAGCGTCGGCCTGCACTGCCGGATCATCGGGCGGCCCGGGCGGATCCGCGCGCTCGACGGGTTCCTCGCGTACGTCGCGCAGCGCGGCGGGGCCTGGGTGGCCACGCGGGAGCAGATCGCGCGGCACTGGCTCGCGGCGCATCCGCCGGCGGGCCCGCAGGGCTGAGGGCCCCCTGCCGTCGGGGCGGCAGGAGGCCCTCCGTGTGGGTGGGCGCGGGTCAGCAGGCGCTGACGTAGCCCACCCAGTCCAGGGGGGCGTTGGCGTCGGCGGAGTAGCCGCCCGGAGAGGTCCAGCCGAGCCGGCCGCTACGGTCGTAGAACTTCATGTGGTAGTTCGAGGGCTGGTTGTTGACCCAGGAGCCCGTGCCGTACCAGGGGTTGCCGACCTTGCCGCAGTCGTACATCTTGATCGCGTTGCCCTCGAAGTCCGGGTACGGATACAGGCACGCCCAGCCGCGTGCGCAGGGGTCGGCGAAGGAGGCCTCGGGGCCGGACAGCTCACGGGCCCGCGCCTCCCCCGGCAGGGTGAGCAGCATGACCGTCTTGGCGTCCCTGTCGAGGGCGATCTTGTTCGCGGCGATCTGACGGCCGCCGGTGGTGGCCACCTCGGCGTCGACGCGGCGCTGGAGTTCCGCGGCCTGGCCGTCGTTCAGACCCGCCTCGTGGGCCTGGGTCGAGAAGGCGGCCCGCGTCTGTGCGGCCGTCGTGTCGGTCGCCTGCGCCGGGCCCGCCAGGGCGATGGTGCCGAGTACGGCGGCGCCGAGCGCCGCCAGGCGGATACGCGTCGATGACATGGATCTCCCCTGGTCGTCCGGTCCCACCGGGTGGGCCGGGTGGCGAGGCGCCCGGTCGGCGCCCCGTTCGTCGGAAGACTCGCCCGGCGGGGAGATTGGCCGGACGGTCCGGATTACGTCCATGCAGGTCAGCGAGGTGGAGGGGGTGGACAACCCGGTTGTCCGGCGGACAACCGGGCGGTCAGTGGTTCTTGCCGACCTCGTCCGAGACGGTGAAGGCGGTCGCACAGGACGGGCAGGTGGCCCGGCCGAAGAGACGGGTCAGGCCGCGGGCGATGTCCTCGTGGCCCGCCCGCGTCGCCGTGCGGTGCAGGCGGGCGGGGAGCGGGGCGAGGGTGGGCGGGTCGGCGGGGAGGAGCCGCGCGCTGGCCGGGTCGGCCGTCATGTGGTCGCCGTCCGGGGCGAAGGCGTCGTGGTCGCCGAGGGCAATGAAGAGCGCCGAGGTGCAGGCCGGGCACTCCAGCTCGTATTCCAGCTCGAACAGGCCTTCCAGGCGGCCGGCGCTCCACACCCGTTCACCCTCGAAGGCCAGGACGCACTGGAGGAGGTAGACGAAGGCCGGGGCGTCGTCCGTCGCGGCGTCGAGGAGGCCGCGTGCCACCGGGAGGAGGGCGGCGATGTCGCCGGCGTGGCGGGCGGTGCGTTCCCCGTCCGCCGCCGAGACGATGAGGCCCGCCATCAGGACCGCGTCGAGGGCGGCGCCGGGGGCGCGGCCACCGGCGATCGCCGCCAGGTGCGGGAGGGCGAGGAAGCTGTCGTCGTAGACGGAGCCCTGGTGGCACAGGTCGTCCCACAGCTCGCTCCAGACCCGGGCGTCCTCCTCACCACCGAGGCGGGCGAAGGCGGCGGGCAGGTCGTCGGACGGGCGCACGATCATGGGAGGGCATTCTTCCGGATGCGGGTCCGGTGGCGGACGGCGGCCCCGGTGGGGGCGTCGGCGGATCAGCCGGTCGTGGCGATGGAGCTGGCGGAGATGCCGAGGGTGGTCCACTGGGTTCCCTGGCCCGTCCAGCGGGAGACGGTCAGGTCGTCGCCGATGCGGTAGAGGGAGTCGGTGCCCACGGCCAGGCCGACGCCCGCCGTGCCGATCGGGGTCCACGCGTCCGGCACGTTGTCGTAGCGCAGGATCCGGCCCGTGGCGGAGTCGACCGCGAAGAGCCCGGCGCCGCCCGCGTACAGGTTGCGGGCCGGGCCGCCGATCCGGCGCCAGTTGCTGCCCTTGGCGTTGGCCTGCCAGATCTCCCGGCCGTCGGGGGAGAGCCGGGCCACGTAGTCGGGTCCGACGGCGAAGTCGGCTCCGGGGCCTCCCGCGTCGACCCAGGAATCGCCGAAGCCGGCGTACCGGAACAGGGCTCCCGAGTCGGGGCTGGTCGCGAAGAGGCCCGCGCCCCCCGCGTACAGCCGGGCGGCGGCGCTGCCGATGCGGATCCATTCGGTGCCCTGGCCGGTCCACCGCATGACGGCGTCCCGGTGTTCCGTGATCGCGTACAGGGCGTCCCCGGCGGTGACGAACTGCTCGCCGGGGGCGCCGATCTGGGACCAGGAGCTGGAGGGCTCGTCGTACGTGAAGATGCGGCCGTCGCCGAGTTTGGTGGCGAACAGGCCGGCCGCGCCGGCGTAGACCTTCTCGGCCGAGGGGCCGATGACCTTCCAGGTGCCGTCGCGGGCGGTCCAGCGCAGGATGCTGCGGCGGTCCTGGGAGACGGCGTACGCCGTGCCGGGCGGGGGTTGGGGGGCGGTGGGGGCGTCGGCGGGGGGTGTGGGGGTGGTGGGTGTGGGGGTGGGCGTGGCGGGGGTGGGGAGGGGGCCGGGGAAGGAGGGGAGGGGCGTGGGTGAGGGCGAGGGGGAGGGCGAGGGGGATGGGGACGGGGAGGGGGAGGGGGGTCGGGGGGTTCCCGGGAGGGGTGGGGTGGGGTGGAGGGGTGGGGTGGGGGTGGCGAGGGTGGTGTGCTGGTGGCCAATCAGCACCCCGGCGAGGGTGGCTCCCGCGATGACCGCCAGGGCGAGGAGGGCCGTCAGGACGGCCAGCGGGGTCCTGGCGGGGCGGGTGGGCCGGGGTGCGGGGAGTGCGGGGAGGGTGTCGAGGCGTTCGAGGACGACGCCCTCGACGACGTCGGGGCCGGCCCGGTCGGCCCGGGTGCGTTCCCACAGCCAGTGGGCGGCCTCGCGCTGCTGTTCCAGGCTGCGGTGCAGGCGTATGAGTTCCGTGGACAGCGGCCGGTCCGTCGTCGGCGCGGGCCGGTCCCCGTCGGGCTCCGGTCCGGGGGCGCCGTCCGGTGGCGGCGCCAGGACGGGGAGCCGTCGGCGGACCGCGGCCTCGCGCCGGGCCCGGACCTCGGCGACGGCACGGCGGGCGGATTCCTCGACGGCCCGGGCGGCGGCCAGTTGGTCGAGTGCCTCGTCGAGCCGGCCGCGTAATCGCTCGGGCGGTGTGGGGCGCTCCTCCGGCGCGGCGGTGGAGGCGGCCTGCTCGGCGACTTTGGCTTGATCCTGGAGCATCGTCATCAGGGCCAGCAGGCCCTCCACCAAGCGGCCGGACGTGGCGAGGTCCTCCTGGGCCCGGCGCAGTGCCTCCTCCAGGCCGGGTGCGGGGGTGGCTTCGGCCTCCGTCTCGGCGCTCGCGGTCAGGGCCCGGCCGTGCAGCTGCCGGGCCCTGGTCAGGAGCTGTTGGCGGCTGCGGAGATCTCGGACGCACTCCCGGATGACGAGGCCGAGGCGCCCGAGCGGGATGATCCGGGCGCCCGAACGGTACTCGCTCCAGGCCGTCTTGCCTCCTCCGAACCGCTGGGCCAGCTCCCGTACCGTCAGACCGCCGGTGACCTGCCGCAGCAGCTCCGCCAGCTCGTTGGCGGCCTGCGAGCGGCCCTTCGGAGCTCCTTGTGGTCGTCCTGCCCTGGCCATGCGACTCCCCCTGGTGTCCGCGGTCCGCGGGCGCGGGTGGTCCGCCCGCGGCCTGCGAGTGCAACAGGCAGGGTTGACCGAGTCCACAACAGGGCGGGGGGCGTGTCCGAAAGGCAGATGGTGTGCGCGGAGGCCGGTACCCCTGGTGGGGTACCGGCCTCCGGGGCGGCGGGATGGGGAGGGTCAGGCGGCGAGTTCGGGTTCCGGGGTGGCGGCCGGGGCGGCGGGCTTCTTGTCGCGCATGACCACGGTGGCCAGCAGGGCGGCGGCCAGCAGGCCGGCGGCGCTGAGGGTGAAGGTGGTCGCCATCGAGGAGGTGAAGGCCTCGCGGGCGGCGTGCACCAGGCCGGGCTCGCCGTGGGCGGTGGCCAGGGCGCCGGCGAGGGACTGCCGGGCCTGGGCGGGGGCGTCGGCCGGCATCTTCTGCGCGTAGCCGCTGCTGAGCAGGGAGCCGAGGATCGCGATGCCGAGGGCGGTGCCGGCCTGCTGGATGGTGTCGTTGAGGGCCGAGCCGACGCCCGCCTTCTCCTCGGGGATGGTGCCCATCAGGGCGCCCACCGCGGCGGGCATGGCCAGGCCCGCGCCGAGGCCGAGCAGGCCGAGGGCGACCGCCGGGACGGTGAAGCCGGTGCCGGCGGTGACGGTGGTCAGGAGGGCGAAGGAGGAGGCCATCACGAGCATCCCGGCCAGGATCAGGGGGCGGTTGCCGATCCGGGCGGCCAGGCCGGCGCCGGCGCCGTTGCCGATGAGGGCGGCGACGGCCAGCGGCACGAAGGCGAGGCCGGCCTTGAGGGGCGAGTAGCCGAGGACGAACTGCAGGTACTGGGTGAGGACCAGGAGCAGGCCGCCGTTGCCGATCTGGACCAGGGTCAGGGAGAGCGAGCCGCCGCTGAAGTTGCGGTTCTTGAAGAGGACCAGCGGGACCATCGGGGAGTCGGTGACGTTCTCCCAGACCACGAAGCCGACGAGGGCGACCACGGCGACGGCCAGGGTGAGGGCGGAACGGCCGCCGAAGGCGCCCCGCTGCGGGATCTCGATGATCCACCAGACGAGGGCGGTCATTCCGGTGACGGAGAGGACGGCGCCCAGCGGATCGGGCTTCTGCCAGGGGCCCTTGGACTCCGGCATGAGGGTGAGGGCGGCGACGACGGCGAGGGCGACGACCGGGACGTTGATCAGGAAGATCGAGTGCCAGGAGAAGTGGTCGATCAGGACGCCGCCGAGGACGGGGCTGCCGACCAGGCCGAGCATCGAGACCGAGCCCCAGGCGCCCATGGCCTTGGGCCGTTCCTCCTCGTCGAAGACGGTGATGAGGATGGAGAGGGTGGAGGGCATGATCAGCGCGCCGCCGACGCCCATCGCGACGCGTACGGCGATCACTTCGGCGGGGTCGGCGGCGAAGGTCGCGGCGAGCGAGGCGGCTCCGAAGAGCAGCAGGCCGATCAGCATGATCCGCCGGCGGCCGAACCGGTCGCCGAGGCTGCCGGAGGTGAGCAGGAGCCCGGCGAACACCAGGATGTAGGAGTCGAGGATCCACTGGGTGTCCTGGGTGCTCGCGCCGAGGTCGGCGGTCATGGACGGGACCGCGACGGTCAGGGCCATGGAGTCGACGACGAGGACCAGCGAGCTGAGGCACAGCACGATCAGGATCCACCAGCGGCGTGGGTTGCGGGTTTCCATGGGTGGTTCCCTTTCGGCTTCGTGGGCGGTGCCGGCGCTCGGTGGTGCGTACGGCGTTGCTCGATGCGCACACCGTACGCATGATGGAACGATGTACGCAAGAGGTGTCGCCGTACGCAGACCGCCCTCAGACGGTCGCGAGGAAGGCGCGGACCGCGATGGCGAAGCCCTCGGGGTCGGCCTGCTGGACGAAGTGGTCGGTGTCCAGGGGGTGGTAGGCCGTACGGGGGCGGCGGGTGGTCATGGCCTCGGCCTGCTCGGCCGACAGGACCT
Source organism: Streptomyces sp. NPDC029216 (assembly GCF_040648015.1). NCBI lineage: Bacteria > Bacillati > Actinomycetota > Actinomycetes > Kitasatosporales > Streptomycetaceae > Streptomyces > Streptomyces sp. NPDC029216. The sequence continues at coordinate 20,395 of NZ_JBEZWL010000032.1, forward strand.
GGCTGCGCAGGCCGTGGATCAGCAGGGCGGGGCAGTCGGTGGCGAGCCACTGCTTCCAGTGGTCGCCGTGGACGAGCGTCTCGGAGTCGACGGTGTCCTGCGGGTGGAAGGGCAGGCGCCAGCCGGCGCCGTCGGGCAGCGGGCGCAGCACGGGGCCGAGGGCGGCGGCGAGGGGGCCGCAGGCGGCGGCGAGTTCCTCGCGGGTGGCGGCGGTGTAGGGGAAGTCCAGCACGAAGGCGAGGGGGCTGACGCCGCGGTCGGGGAGGTCGGCGGCGGTGTCGACGTCGATCAGCGCCTCGACCAGCTCCGGCCGTTCGGCGGCCAGGTGGTAGGCGTTGATCGCGCCGAGGGAGTGGCCGAGGAAGACCGCGCGGTCGATGCCGAGGTGGTCGAGGAGGGCGACGAGGTCGGAGAGGTAGCCGGCGCGGGTGTAGTCGGGGGCGCGGTCGGAGTCGCCGTGGCCGCGCTGGTCGGGGGCGATCACCCGCCATTCGGGGCCGAGGGCGGCGGCCAGGGCGGTGAAGGAGGCGCCTTCGGAGAGGTGGCCGTGCAGGGCGACGAGCGGGCGGCCCGTGCCGCCGAAGTCCAGGTAGGACAGGGCGCGGCCGTCGACGGTCAGGGTGGCGCGGGTGGGCTGGGCGGTGGCGGTGGTGGCCATGTCGGCACTCCTTCGGTCCGGTGGCGGGCTTGCCGAGATTGACTATACGCATGTCTATGACGGTTGTTCAAGACGGTTGTATAGATCCGTCGGTCACCGCCCGCTGCGAGGGGCGGCCGGTTCGACCGGGACCCCAGGCGGCCGCCACGCCGCCGCGGCCCGCTCCCGAGCCGCACTTGAGGGGATCCCGAGCGCGGGCGCCAATGCTGGCCGGCAAGGCCGAACGAGGTGGGGAGACGGAATGGGTCACTGTCCGCGGAACGGCCACACCGTCCCCGACCCGCATCTCGGCCGGTACGCCGCGCGCACCGCGGGGATGACGGCCTCGGAGATCCGGGCGCTGTTCGCGGTCGCCAGTCGGCCCGAGGTGGTCTCGCTGGCCGGCGGGATGCCGAACCTGGCCGCGCTGCCGCTGGAAACCCTCGCCGGGCAGGCCGCGCAGCTCATCGCCGGGGAAGGGCTGACGGCGCTGCAGTACGCGTCGGCGCACGGCCTGCCGGTGCTGCGGGAGCAGATCTGCGAGGTGATGGCGCTGGAGGGCATCACCGCCCGCCCGGACGACGTCGTCGTGACGGTCGGCTCGCAGATGGGCCTCGACCTGGTGGCCCGGCTGTTCTGCGACCCGGGGGACGTGGTGGTGGCCGAGGGACCGTCGTACGTCGGCGCCCTGGGCTCGTTCGCCTCGTACCAGGCGCAGGTCGTGCACGTGCCGATGGACGGACACGGACTGGTACCGGAGGCGCTGCGGGCGGCGCTGTTGCAGGCCCGCGCCGCCGGGCAGCGGGTCAAACTGCTGTACACGATCCCGAACTTCCACAACCCGGCCGGCGTGACGCTGGCGGTCGAGCGGCGGGCGGAGATCCTGGAGATCTGCCGCGCCTTCGACGTGCTGGTGGTCGAGGACAACCCGTACGGCCTGCTCGGCTTCGACGGGCAGACGTACCCGGCGCTGCGTTCCCTGGACCCGGAGAACGTGGTGTACCTGGGCTCGTTCTCGAAGACGTTCGCCTCCGGACTGCGGGTCGGCTGGGTGCTGGCGCCGCACGCGGTGCGGGACAAGCTGGTGCTGGCCACGGAGTCGGCGACGCTGTGCCCGCCCACGCTGAACCAGATGATCGTGTCGCGCTACCTGGCCACGCACGACTGGCAGGGCCAGATCAAGACGTTCCGGGAGGAGTACCGGGAGCGCCGCGACGCGATGCTCGGCGCGCTGGAGGCGTACCTGCCGCCGGGATGCACGTGGACCGAGCCGGAGGGCGGGTTCTACGTGTGGGTGACGGTGCCGGAGGGCGTGGACACGAAGGCGATGCTGCCGCGCGCGGTGGCCGCGCGGGTGGCGTACGCCTCGGGCACCGGGTTCTACACCGACGGGGCCGGCAGCCGCCGGATGCGGCTGTCCTACTGCTACCCCACACCGGAGCGGATCTGCGAGGGCGTGCGCCGGCTGGGCGCGGTGATGGAGTCCGAGCTCGCGCACGCCTTCGCCGGCGCGTGACCGCGCGCCGCACCCGAGACGAAGGGACACACCGAGTGAACAGCACCTGGTTCCGGCGTTACACCCCGGCCGTGGGGAACGGGCCGCGGCTCGTGTGCTTCCCGCACGCGGGGGGTTCCGCGACGGCGTACAAGCCCCTGGCCCACGCCCTGCCCGCGGACCTCGACGTGGTGGCAGTCCAGTACCCGGGGCGTCAGGACCGGTACGACGAGGCGCCGTTCACGGCCGTGGGCCCCCTCGTCGAGGCGGTGGCCGGGGAACTGGCCCGCTCACTGGCGCGCGACCCCGGGCGGCCGTACGCCCTGTTCGGGCACAGCATGGGCGCGCTCGTGGCGTTCGAGACGGCCCGCCGGCTCGAACGGGCCGGACTTCCCGCCCCGCAGCGGCTGTTCCTCTCCGGACGGGGCGCGCCGGACTCCCCGTCCGGGGAGCGGTACCGGAACTACGACGACGCCGCGGTGCTGGCCGAGGTACGGAGGCTGAGCGGCACCGATCAGGCCCTGCTCGACAACCCCGAGGTACTGGAGATGGTGCTGCCGGCGCTGCGGGCGGACTACCGGGCCGTCGCCACGTACACCTGGGACGGCGGAGAGCCGGTCCCGGTGCCGGTGACGGCCCTGATCGGGGACCGGGACCCGGTGGTGACGGTCGGGGAGGCCCGCGGCTGGCGGGAGCACACCCGGGGCGGCTTCGCCCTGAAGGTCTTCCCCGGCGGCCACTTCTACCTCAACGACCAGGTGGAACAGGTGGCCTCGGCCGTCACCGAGGGGCTGCTCGCCCGGGCCGCCGCCTCCTGACCGTACGGGCGAACGGGCGAACGGGCCGGGCCGTGGGATCCGCGAGGACCCACGGCCCGGCCCGTTCGCGTCCGGACCGTGCGGATCCGGACCGTGGGGGTCCGGACCGTGGGGTCAGAGGACCGCGCCGTCCTTCGTCCTCCTGCGCAGGCTCGGCCGGCTGGAGCGGGCGAGGTCCTTCCACATGTCGGACAGACCGGTGACGGTACGCGCCGCGAACAGCCTGCGGATGGACACCTCCTGGTTGAGCTCCGCCCGGATCAGGCCCACCAGCCTGATCGCCCGCAGGGAGTTGCCGCCGAGGTCGAAGAAGTCCTCGTCGATGCCCACCCGGTCCAGCTCCAGCACCTCGGCGAACGCCGCGGCCAGGATCCGCTCGGTGTCGTTGCGCGGTGCCCGGTACGTCCCGCCGTCGGTCTCGGGCTCCGGCAGCGAGGCCCGGTCCAGCCTCCCCTCCGCCGTCACCGGCAGGCGGTCCAGCACGGTGAACACCGAGGGCACCATGGACTCCGGCAGCCACCCCGCCGCGAACCGGCGCAGCTCCTCGCCCGACAGGGTCCGGCCGGCCACCGGGACCACGTAGGCCACCAGCTTCTGCTGGCCGGCCCCGTCCTCCCGGACGGCCACCGCGCACTGGGCCAGCCCGGTGTGCTCGGAGAGCACCTCCTCGATCTCGGCCAGTTCGACGCGGACGCCCCGCACCTCGGCCCGGGTGCCGGCCCGGCCCACGTAGGCGAGCAGGCCGTCGCTGCCCCACCGCACCCGGTCCCCGGTGCGGTACATGAGCCCGCCGGGCGGGCCGAACGGGCAGGGCACGAAACGCTCCGCGGTCAGCCCGGGCCGGCCGGGGTACCCGCGCGTCACGCCGGGTCCGGCCACGTACAGCTCGCCGGCCACGCCGACGGGGACGGGCGCCAGTCCCGGCCCCAGCACGTAGAGGGCGGCGCCGTCCAGGGGACGGCCGACCGCGCCCGCGTGGCGCACCGGTTCGTCGGCGGCCAGCAGGTGGCAGGCGGCGAACACGGTGGTCTCCGCCGGGCCGTGGCCGTGGAGGATCGTCAGGTCGGGGCAGGCCTCGCGGACCCGGCGCAGCGCGGCCGCGGGCACGCGCTCGCCGCCGGTCCACACCTCGCGCAGCCCGGCGAGGCGCTCGGGGCGGTCGGCGGCGACCGCCGAGAACAGGCCCGCGGGCAGCCACAGCGTGGTGATCCCGGCCGCCGCCCGCACCTCGGCGAGCGTGTCGACGTCGAGCTCGCCCGGGGCGGCGACGACCACCCGGCCGCCGCCCAGCAGGGGGGCCCACACTTCCAGGGCGAGCGCGTCGGAGGTGAGCGGTCCGTGCCACAGGACGGTGCTGCGGCCGGCCCGCCGCCAGCGGGAGTCCAGGGCGAACCGCGCCGTGTTCCGGTGCGTCACGGCGACCGCGGTGGCCTCGCCGGCCGGTCCGGTGGCGTACGTGAGGGACAGCAGGCCGTCCCGGTGCGGCGGGCGCGCGGGCTGCGGCGCTGCGTCGACGGTCTCCGACACGAGGTCCTCGAACACGAGCACCGCGGTGTCCGGGCCGGCCGGGAGGGCCGCGGCCGTCGCCGCGCCGGTGAGGAGCAGGCGCGCGGAGACTCCGGCGGCCTGCGCGGTGATGCGCTCCGCCGGGGACCGCGGGTCGAGCGGCAGGAAGGCCCCGCCGGCCTTCGCCACGCCGAGCAGGGCGACGGCCAGGTCCACCGAGCGGGGCAGGGCCACCGCCACGACGGTCTCGGGTCCGACGTCCCGCCGCCGCAGTGCCTCGGCCAGGCGGTCCGCCCGTGCGTCCAGTTCCCGGTAGGAGACGGCCAGGTCGCCGGAGAGCAGCGCGACGGCGTCGGGGTCCCGTTCCACCTGACGGGCGAACAGCTCCGGAACGGTCCCTTCCGAATCTGCCGCGTCCGTTTCGTCCGGCGCGCGCAGCACGCGCTCGCGCCCGTCGCCGTCCAGCACGTCGAAGGCGCCGACCGGCCGCTCGGCGTCGGCCACCGCGGCACGGACGTACGCGATCAGCTCCTCGCCGATGAAGCGCAGTTCCGCGCGGTGGTAGAGGCCGGCGGGGGCGTCGAGCCGGATGTACAGGTCGCTGTCGGCGCCGCCGTCGGTGTAGACGCCGATGGACAGTTCCTCGAAGGTCCCCGTCGTCGCGCCGGAGTAGCGCGCCGGGCTGTCGCCGAAGTGGAGCTGCTCCGCGAACTCGACGACGTTCACGACGGCGCCGAAGCTGCCGCGGCCGCTCAGGACGGTTCCGCTCGCGCGCTGGATGTCGGAGTAGTGGCAGGCGGTGTGTCCGAAGATCTCGTACGTCTCGTCCACGAGCGCGTCGGCGACCTCGGCGAAGGTCGCGCCGAGCGGGACCTTCGCCCGTACCGGCACCACGTTCACCGCCAGGCCGGGGGTACGGCTGGCCACCCCGACGCGGTTGCTCACGGCCAGCGAGAGGAGGAACTCCGGACGGTCGCAGCGGTGCCGCAGGAAGACCGCCGCGGCCGCGGTCAGCAGCTGCGACTTCCACACGCCCATGGCCTCGGCGGCCTCGGTCCACGCCTGCGCCTCGGCGCGCGGGACGGTCAGGGTCCGGCTGACCATGCCGATGGTCTCGGCCACCTCCGACCAGAGGTCGGCGCTGCCGAGCGGTTCGGAGAGGGCCGCGCGCTGCGCGTCGGAGAGGGCGACGCGCGGGACCTGCGCGGGCGCGGGGGCGTCCTTCAGGTAGTCGCGCCAGAACTCCTTGTCCTCGGTGAACTCCGGGGAGGCGAGGTACTCCACCGCCTCGGCCGCGAACGACCCGGTGTCCCAGGGGTGCGCGAGCTCCGGTACCGGCTCGTCGCGCACCAACGCCGTGTACACCTCGGCGAGGCGCCGCGACAGCAGGCCGCCCGCGCCGAACCCGTCCGATATGAGGTGGTGGTAGGCGATCACCAAGAGGGAGCGGGCCGGCGCGAGCCGGACCACGCCCAGTCGGAACAGCAGGTCCCGCTCCAGGTCGAACGGCTGCTTCACCAGGTCGGCCAGGGCTTCGCGGGCGGCCCGCTCGGGGTCGGCCTCGGCGCTGAGGTCCAGGAAGAACGGCTTCCAGTCCCCCAGCTCCCGGGGGACCATCCGCAGGCCGTCGCCGTCGTCGACGAAGTTGACGCGCAGCACCTCCGCCTCGTCCATCACCCGCAGGAACGCGGATCCGACGGCCGCCTCGTCCAGCTCGCCGTCCACGTCCCACATGGTCAGGGCGTGGTTGGGCGTGTCGGGCGCCATCTCCTGCGCCCGCCACATCCCTTCATGCGCGGACGACACACCGAACGAAGGCACACAGATCAACCCCTCAGCAGACAGGCCCGGGAATCGGAGGAACTCGCAGATCACCCCCACCTTCGGGGAAGCGGATCGGCCGTTCAAGACAAGTCGGTGCCGGACGGCAGGAGCGGCCCGCGGACCTGGCGTGTCCCGCCGGCGGGACACGCCCGCGGGGTCACTTCCGGGTCATCAGGGTGGTGAGGTGTCCGGCGATCAGTCTCGGTGACGGCTGCTTCAGCACCAGGTTCGCCCGCAGCCTGAGTCCGGTCGACGCGGTCAGGCGCTTGCTCAGCTCGGCCGAGAGCAGCGAGTCGAATCCGATCTCCTTGAACTGCTGGTCGGGGTCGACGGACCCGCTGGAGGCGTGTCCGAGCACGACGGCGACCTTCTCCAGGACGTGGTCGAGCACGAGCGCCCGCGCGTCCTCCTCGGAGAGGGCGGCGATCCGCTCCGGCAGGGGGACGAGGTGGTCCTCGCCCGCGGGCCGGTCCGCCGCGGGCACCTCGGCCGCCACCGCCGTGTGCGAGGGGGCCAGCCAGTAGCGCTGCCGCTGGAACGCGTACGTCGGCAGGCCGGCCCGGCGGCCCTCCCCGAACAGCGCGTTCCAGTCCACGGATCCGCCCCGGACGTGGAGCCCGGCCAGGGAGCCGAGCAGGGCCTCCACCTCGTCGCGGTCCCGCCGGGAGGAGGACAGGACCACCGCGTCGTCCACGTCCTCGACGATCTCCTGTACCGGGACGGTCAGCACGGGGTGCGGGCTCATCTCGATGAACACCCGGAAGCCGTCGTCGGCCAGCCGCCGGACGGAGGATTCGAAAAGGACCTTTTCGCGCAGGTTGTTGTACCAGTAGTCGGCGTCCAGCCGAGCGGTGTCGATGGCCTCGCCGTACAGGGTCGAGTAGAAGGGGAGGGCCGAGGTCGCGGGGTTCACCCCGGCCAGCAGGCCGGTGACCCGGTCACGGACGCGGGCCACCTGGTGGGAGTGGGACGCGTAGTCGACGGGTATCCGGCGGGCCTGGGCCCCGTCGGCCTTCATCTTCTCCACGAACTCGTCCAGTGCGTCCGGTTCCCCGGACACCACCACCGAGCGGGGTCCGTTGACCACGGCGACGCCGAGACGGCCCTCCCACGGAGCGAGGCGCTCCGCCACGAGGTCGGCGGACTCCGCGACCGAGGCCATCCCGCCGTACCCGATCAGCTCCACCAGGGCCTTGCTGCGCAGCGCCACGATCCTGGCGGCGTCCCGCAGGGAGAGCGCACCGCACACGTGGGCGGCGGCGATCTCGCCCTGGCTGTGCCCCACCACCGCGGCCGGTTCCACACCCCACGAACGCCACAGGCCGGCCATGGAGACCATCACCGCGAACAGCGCCGGCTGGACCACGTCCACCCGGTCCAGCGACGGCGCCCCCTCCACCCCCTGGATCACGTCGAGCAGCGACCAGTCCACCCACTCGGAGAGCGCGTCCGCGCAGGCGTCGAGCTGCCGGGCGAAGACCGGGAAGGTGTCGTACAGCCGCCGGCCCATGCCGGCCCACTGCGACCCCTGCCCGGGGAACGTGAACACGACCCCGCCGGGCTTGCCGGCCGTGCCGCGCACCACCGCGGGGGACTCCGCGCCCCCGCCCAGCGCGGCCAGGGCCTCCAGCAGCTCGTCGCGGCCGCGCCCCAGCACCACCGCGCGGTGGTCGAACCGCGACCGGTCCGACACCAGGGAGCCGCCGATGCCGGCGAGGTCGGCGTGCGGGGCCGCGGCGAGGAACTCGCGCAGCCTGGCCGCCTGCCCCTGGAGGGCGGCGGCGCTCTTGCCCGACAGCACCCACGGCAGCAGCCCGCCGGCGACGCCCGGGCCGGGGGCGGGCCCGTCCGCCGGCTCCTGTGGCGGGGCCTCCTCCAGGATCACGTGGGCGTTGGTGCCGCTGACCCCGAACGAGGACACCCCGGCCCGCCGCGGACCGTCCGCCCGGGTCCACTCGCGTCCCTCCGCCAGCAGTTCGACCCCGCCGGAGGCCCAGTCGACGTGCCGGGAGGGGGCGTCCACGTGCAGGGTCTTGGGGAGGTACCCGTGGCGCATGGCCATGACGGCCTTGATGACCCCGGCGACCCCGGCGGCGGCCTGGGCGTGCCCCATATTCGACTTCAGGGAGCCCAGCCAGAGCGGCCGGCCCTCGGGCCGGTCCCTGCCGTACGTCGCCAGCAGGGCGTCCGCCTCGATGGGGTCGCCCAGTACGGTTCCGGTGCCGTGGGCCTCGACGAGGTCCACCTCGGAGGGCTCGACGCCCGCGTTCGCCAGCGCCCGCCGGATGACCTTCTCCTGGGCGCGGCCGTTGGGCGCGGTCAGGCCGTTGCTGGCGCCGTCCTGGTTCACCGCGGAGCCGCGGACGACGGCGAGCACCGGGTGGCCGTGGCGGCGGGCGTCGGACAGCCGCTCCAGCAGCAGGACGCCCACGCCCTCGGCCCAGCCGGTCCCGTCCGCTCCGTCCGCGAAGGCCTTGCAGCGGCCGTCGGGCGAGAGCGCGCCCTGCCGGGCGAACTCCACGAAGGCGGCGGGCGAGGACATCACCAGCGCCCCGCCCGCCAGCGCGAGGGAGCACTCCCCCGCGCGCAGCGACTGCACCGCCAGGTGCAGGGCCACCAGTGAGGAGGAGCAGGCCGTGTCCAGGGACACCGCCGGCCCGGTCAGCCCCAGCTCGTACGCCACCCGGCCGGAGGCCACGCTCAGCGAGCTGCCGTACAGCAGGTAGCCCTCCAGCTCGCTCTGGCCCGCCTCCAGGAAGCGCCACCCGTACTCGGTGGAGCTCACTCCGGAGAAGACGCCGACCTCGGTCCCGCGCACGTCGGCGGGGACGATGCCGGCCCGTTCGAAGGCCTCCCAGGAGGTCTCCAGCAGCAGGCGCTGCTGGGGGTCGGTGGCGAGCGCCTCGCGCGGGCTGATGCCGAAGAACTCGGCGTCGAAGCCGGCCGCGTCCGTCAGGAACCCGCCGTGGCGTACGTAGGCGCTGCCGGGGGTGTCCGGGTCCGGGTCGTACACGTCCCGCCAGCCGCGGTCCGCCGGGAACCCGCCCACGACGTCCCGGCCTTCGCGGACCACCTCCCACAGCTCCTCGGGCGAGGACACGCCTCCCGGGTAGCGGCACGCCATGGCCACCACGGCGATCGGCTCGCCGCGTGCGGCCTTCAGGGCGTCGTTCTCCTGCCGGAGGCGGTCGCGTTCCTCGATCAGCGTGCGGAGCGCTCGCTGGACCCGGTCCGCGCCCTCCGCCGTCCGGTCCGCGGAGTTGGTCATGTCACTACCTCTTCTCATCGAGGGCCAGGTCGAGCAGCGCGTCCAGGTCCATGCCGGCGAGTTCGTCCGCGCCGGTGGCCCCGGCCGCCTCCGGTTCGCCGTCCGGCCGGGCTGCCCGGGCGCACGCGAGGAGCGCCTCCAGGACTCCCGCCCGGCGCAGGGCCTCGATCGGGACGGTCCGCAGCGCTTCCCGGATCTCCTCGTCCTGCGCGTCCTGCGCGTCCCGCGCCGGGTCCGCGTCCGGTCCGGGGCGCAGCAGGCCGAGGAGGTGCAGGGCCAGCTCGCGCGGTGTCGGGTAGTTGAAGACGAGGGTGGACGGCAGGCGCAGTCCGGTCGCCGCGGCCAGCCGGTTGCAGAGTTCGACGGCGGTCAGCGAGTCGAAGCCGAGCTGGGTGAAGGCCTGGTCGGCGTCGACGACCGTGCCGGCCGGGTGTCCGAGCACGACGGCGGCCTGGTCGCCGACCCACTCCACGGCGGCGGCCGCCGCCTGGTCCGCCGGCAGGGTGAGCAGCCGGGCGGACAGGTCCGCCGGGCCGCCGTGCCGGGCCGTGGCCGCCCGGGAGCGGCGCGGCCGGCCGGCGTCGGCGAGGCCGCGCAGGAGCGGCGGCAGTTCGTCGCCGGACCGGCCGCGCAGCCCGTCGAGGTCCACCCGGGCCGGGATGAGGACCGGCTCGCCGCTCGCGCAGGCCGCGTCGAACAGGGCCAGGGCCTCGGGGGTGGGCATGGGGGCGATGCCCATCCGCCGGAGCCGGGAGAGGTCGGCCCGGTCGAGGTCCCCGGTCATGCCGCTGCTCTGTTCCCACCAGCCCCAGCACAGCGAGGTGCCGACCAGGCCCGAGGCCCTGCGCTGCGCCGCCAGGCCGTCCAGGAAGCCGTTCGCCGCGGCGTAGTTGGCCTGTCCCGCGGTGCCGATGGTGCCGGCGAGGGCGGAGAACTGGATGAACGCCGACAGGGTGTGCCCGCGGGTCAGCTCGTGCAGGTTGACCGCACCGCCGGCCTTGGCGCGCAGCACCCGGTGGAGGCTCTCCGCGGTCAGCGACTCGACGGTGCCGTCCGCCAGTACGCCCGCCGCGTGGACGACCGCGGTCAGCGGGTACGGGCCGGGCATGTCCGCCAGCAGGTCCGCCACGGCGTCCCGGTCCGCGACGTCGCAGGCCGCGACCCGGACGGCGGCGCCCGCCGCCTCCAGCTCCGCGACCAGCTCGGGTACCCCGTCGGCGGCCGCGCCCCGGCGGCCGGCGAGCACCAGGCTCCGTACGCCGCGTGCGGAGACCAGGTGCCGGGCGATCAGCGAGCCCACGCCCCCGGTCCCGCCGGTGACCAGTACGGTGCCGCCGCCGAAGCCGTCGCCCAGGTCGAAGACGAGCTTGCCGACGTGGCGGCCCTGGCTCATCTCGCGGAACGTCGTGCGCGCGTCGCGGATGTCACGGACCGAGACCGGGCCCAGCCGCAGCCGGCCGTCGGCGAACAGCTCCATGACCTCGCGGAACATGGCCTGGAGCGCGTCGGGACCGGCCGAGCCGTAGAGGTCGAAGGCCCGGTAGTCGACCCCCGGGTGGGCGGCCGCCACCTGCTGGGGCTCGCGGATGTCCGTCTTGCCCATCTCGATGAAGTTCCCGCCGCGGGGCAGCAGTTGCAGCGAGGCGTCGACGAAGGTGTGCGCGAGGGAGTTCAGGACCACGTCCATGCCGCGGCCGTCCGTGGAGCCGAGGAACTTCTCCACGAACGCCAGGTCGCGCGAGGAGGCCAGGTGCGCGTCGTCCAGTCCCAGGCGGTGCAGGGCGGGCCACTTGGCCGGGCTCGCGGTCGCGTAGACCTCGGCGCCGAGGTGCCGGGCCAGCTGCACGGCGGCCGTGCCGACGCCGCCCGCCGCGGCGTGGATGAGGATGCGCTGGCCCTTCTTCAGCCGCATCACGTGGAAGAGGGCGTAGTAGGCGGTGAGGAAGGTGCTCGGCACGGACGCCGCCTCGGCGTGGCTCCACCCGTCGGGGACGGGCGTCAGCAGGCGGTGGTCCGCGACGGCGACGCGGCCGAAGGCGCCGGGGAAGATACCGGTCACCCGGTCGCCCGGCCGGAAGGCGGTCACGTCGTCCGCCGCTTCCAGGACGATGCCGGCGCCCTCGCTGCCGAGCCCGGCGTCGAAGGCCGTCCGGTCGATGAGCCCGAGGGCGATCGTGACGTCGCGGAAGTTGAGCCCCGCGGCCTGGACGGCGATGCGGACCTGCCCGCTCTCCAGGGGCGCCTCCACCTCGGGGCAGGGGATCCAGGTGAGGTTCTCCAGCGTGCCCTTCCGCGGGATGCCCAGCCGGTGGGCGCCGTCCGAGGGCGCTTCGAGCCGCTGCTCCGCGGGGGCGGCCGGCGCCATGCGGGGGACGAGGGGGGCGCCGCCGCGCAGGGCCAGCTGGTCCTCGGCGATCCGGAGCGCGCCGGGGACCTGCGCCCAGGAGCTGTCCTCGTCGTCGAGGTCGATGAGCCGGAACCTGCCGGGGTGCTCGGTCTGGGCGGACCGGATCAGGCCCCACACGGAGGCGCCGGGGAGGCTTTCTACGCCCTCCCCCGGGCCGGCGGCCTGGGCCAGGCGGGTGAGCACCGTCAGCGTGGATCCGGCGAGCGCTTCCTCCGCGAGGAAGCGCTGGACCAGTTCCAGCACGCGCCGGCCGGCGTCGCCGACGGCGGTGAGGACGTCGGCCCCGGCGGTGACGAGGTCGTCCAGGCAGAGCACGAGGTGGCGGGGGGGCTCGTCCGCGGCGAGGACCTCGCCGAGGGACGGGTGGAGGGCTGCCCCGCCGTCCGCGGCCAGGCGGGCGCCGCGGCCGTCCCCGGTGCCGAGCACGGCCCACGGGGCGGGGGCGGCCTCCTGCGCGTCCCGTGGGACCGGGCGCCATTCCAGTGCGTACAGGGGGTGTTCCCGGCCGCCGCGCGCGGAGCGCACCTGCTCGGCGACGGCCGGGCGGAACGTCAGCGCGTCGACGTGGGCGCTCCCGCGGCCCTGCTCGTCGGCGACCGTCAGGGACACGACGCCTTCGCCGGAGGGGGTGAGCCGGACCCGTACGGTCGGGCCGCATTCCCCGGCGAGGGTGACGCCGGACCACGCGAACGGCATCCAGCCCTGCTCGTCGGTGACGGTGATGACCCCGCCGGCGACCACCGCGTGCAGCACGGTGTCGGTGAGCGCGGGGTGCAGGGCGAAGCCCGTGGCTCCCGCGGCGTCCTCGGGGAGGGTGGCGAGGGCGTAGAGGTCCTCGCCCCGCCGCCAGACCTCGCGCAGCCCGCGGAAGGCCGGACCGTAGTCGAAGCCGCGGTCCGCGAGGGTGTCGTAGAGGCCGTCGAAGGGGATCCGTTCGGCGCCGGCCGGGGGCCAGGCGGCGAGTGCCCGCGCGGCGTCGGCCCCTGCGGCCGGCCCGGGGGCGGCGGGTGCCAGGCCGCCCATGGCGTGCCGGGTCCAGCCCCCGCCGGCCGCGGCGTCCTCGGCGGGCCGCGCGTACACGTCCAGGGAGCGGCGTCCGCTCCCGTCGGCCGGGCCGGCGACGACCCGTACCTGTACCCCGCCCTCGTCGGGGAGGACCAGGGGGATCTCCAGGGAGAGTTCCTCGACCGCCGGGCAGCCGAGGTGGTCGCCGACCGACAACGCCAGGTCCAGGTACGCCGTCGCCGGGACGACGGCCGCGCCGAACACGGCGTGGTCGGCGAGCCAGCCGTGGGTCCGCAGGGACCACAGGCCGGTGAAGACCGTCTCGCCGGTGCCGGGGTGGTCCACCGCGGCGCCGAGCAGCGGGTGCTCGGGGGCCGACAGCCCGGCGGAGGCCACGTCGGCCGGGGCCGCTCCCGCCAGGAAGTCCAGCCAGTAGCGCTGCCGCTGGAACGCGTACGTGGGGAGGTCCACCGGCCGGTGCGTGCCGAGCAGGGCGTCCCAGTCCACCGTCGCGCCCCGGACGTGCAGTTCGGCCAGCGCGCCGGCGAGGCCTTCCGCCGCCCCGCGGCCCCGCCGCGAGGCGGCCACGACGAGCGCGTCCACGCCCTCGGCCGCGAAGGCGTCCTTGGTGAGGCCCGCGAGGGTGGAGCCCGGGCCGACCTCGACGAAGACGTCCGCGCCGGCCGCGCGGGCGTGCTCGACGGCGTCGTGGAAGCGCACGGGTGCGCGGACGTGGTCCACCCAGTGCGCGGCGGAGGTCAGCTCCTGGAGGGTGGCCTCGCGGCCCAGGAGCGTGGAGACCACCGGGACCGTCGCCTCTCCGCCGGCGGGGAACGCGGGGAGGGCCGCCGCGAACGCGTCCAGGACGGGGTCCATGAGCGGGGAGTGGAAGGCGTGGTCGACCGGGAGGAGCTTCGCCGAGCGGCCGTCGGCGAGGAGCCGGTCGCGGAGGTCGTGGACCTCCTCGCGCAGGCCCGAGACCACCACCGATCCGGGGCCGTTGACGGCGGCGATCCCGACCCGGGCGTACCGGCCGAGCAGTTCCTCCACCTCGGTCTGCGTGGCGCGGACGGCCAGCATGGCGCCGGGTTCGGTGACGGCCTGCATGGCCCGGCCGCGGGCGGCGACGATCCGGGTCGCGGTGTCCAGGTCGAGGACGCCGGAGACGTGGGCGGCGGCGATCTCGCCGACGGAGTGGCCGATCAGGCGGTCCGGCCGGGGGCCGTAGCGGGTCAGGGTCCGGTAGAGGGCGACCTGCAGGGCGAACAGGGCGGGCTGCATGACGTCCGTGCGGTCGGCGCCCTCGGGCTCGTCGGCGAGGAGCAGGGGCTTGAGGGCGTACGGGAGGTGCGCGTCGAAGCGGGCGCAGACCTCGTCGAGGGTCTGCGCGAAGACGGGGAAGGTCTCGTACGGCTCGCGGGCCATGCCGGCCCACGTCGCCCCCTGGCCGGGGAACATGAAGACGTGGCCGCCGGTCTCGGCGGCCGTGCCGCGCACCACCGCGGGGCTCTCCTCGCCCCCGGCCAGCGCGGCGAGGGCGCTCAGCAGACCGTCGCGGTCGCGGCCCAGCACGACCGCGCGGTGCTCGAACCGTGCCCGGGCCGACACCAGGGAGGAGCCGACGGCGGCGGGGCCGGCGTCCGGGTCGGCGGCGACGGACTCGCGCAGCCGTCCGGCCTGGGCCCGCAGCGCCTGCTCCGAGCGGGCCGACAGCACCCACGGCACCAGGCCGACGGCGCCGGCCGGCACCTGCCCGGAGGCCTCGGGGGCCGTGTCCTCCCCGGGTGCGGGCTCCTCCTCGGGTGCCTGTTCGAGGATCAGGTGGGCGTTGGTGCCGCTGGCGCCGAAGCTGGAGACGCCGGCCCGGCGGGGCCGTCCGGGGGCGGCGGGCCATTCCCGGGCCTCGGTGAGCAGCTCGACCGCGCCGGCCGACCAGTCCACGTGCGTCGACGGGCGGTCGACGTGCAGGGTCCGGGGCATGACCCCGTGCCGCATCGCCATGATCATCTTGATGATGCCGCCGACGCCGGCGGCGGCCTGGGTGTGGCCGATGTTCGACTTCAGGGAGCCCAGCCACAGGGGGCTGCCCGCGTCGCGCTCCTGGCCGTAGGTGGCGAGCAGTGCCTGGGCCTCGATGGGGTCGCCGAGGGTGGTGCCGGTTCCGTGCGCCTCCACAACGTCGACCTCGTCGGCCCGCACGCGGGCGTCCGCCAGCGCGGCGCGGATCACCCGCTGCTGCGCGGGCCCGCTCGGGGCGGTCAGGCCGTTGGAGGCCCCGTCCTGGTTGACGGCGGAGCCGCGGACGACCGCCCAGATGCGGCGTCCGTTGCGCCGGGCGTCGGAGAGCCGTTCGAGGACGAGCACGCCGACGCCCTCGGCGAAGCCGGTGCCGTCCGCCGCGTCGGCGAAGGCCTTGCACCGGCCGTCCGCCGACAGGCCGCGCTGCCGGGCGAACTCCCGGAACACCTGGGGCGTCGCCATGACGGTGACCCCGCCGGCCAGGGCGAGGCCGCACTCGCCCCGGCGCAGCGACTGGACGGCCTGGTGCACCGTCACCAGCGAGGAGGAGCAGGCGGTGTCGGTGGACACGGCCGGACCCTCCAGGCCCAGCGTGTACGCCACCCGGCCGGAGGCCACGCTCAGCAGGGAGCCGGTCTGGGCGTAGCCCGAGATGACCTCGGGGGTGAAGTGGTGGTTGCCGTAGCCGAAGTACGCGATGCCGGCGAAGACGCCGGTGTCGCTGCCGCGCAGGGTGTGCGGGTCGATGCCGGCCCGTTCCAGGGACTCCCACGAGGTCTCCAGGAGCAGCCTTTGCTGCGGGTCGGCGGCCAGCGCCTCGCGCGGGTTGATCTCGAAGAACTCGGCGTCGAAGTCACCCGCGTCCTCCAGGAACCCGCCCGAGCGCGTGTAGGAGGTGCCCGGGTGGTCCGGGTCCGGGTGGTACAGGCCCTCCAGGTCCCAGTGACGGTCCTGCGGGAAGTCCGACACGACGTCCGCGCCCGCCCGTACCAGCTCCCACAGCGCCTCCGGGGAGCTGACGCCTCCCGGGAAGCGGCAGGCGACGCCCACGACCGCGATGGGCTCGGCGGCGGCGTCCGTCAGCTCCTGCAGCCGCTTGCGGGTCTCGATCAGCTCGATCGACGTCCGCCTGAGGTAGTCGAGCACATCGGCGCTGTTGTCGTTCGTCATCGCTCTCCCCTAGCCGAGCTCTTTGTCCAGCAGCGCGAGGAGCTCTCCCGCTGAGGCCGAAGTGATCTGGTCGACGATGGCGACCGGTGATCCGGCGCCCGCCATCGCGCGGACTCGGCCCTGCAGCTCGCCGAGCAGAGTGGAAATGGTGGTCCTGTCCTCCTGGGCGAGCTGGAGGAAGGCCTCCTCCAGCCGGGAGCCCAGCCGTTCGATCTCCTTGGCAAGGTGGCCGGCCGGGGACTCGGGGGCCGCGGAGTCGAAGGCGATGCCCGCGGCCAGGAACTGCGCGAGGGCGCTCGGGTTCGGGTGGTCGAAGACGAGCGTGGCGGACAGCTTCAGCCCGGTCACCGCCGACAGCTTGTTGCGCAGCTCCAGCGCCGTGAGCGAGTCGATCCCCAGCTTCCTGAACGTGGTGGCCGGACCGATCCGGCCGGTGTCCGGGTGGCCGAGGACGAGGGCGGTCTGCGTCCGGATCGCGTCGAGCAGCGCCGCCTCCGCCTCGGCCGGCGGCAGCGACCCGAGCCGCTGCGCGAGTCCGGGGCCGGTCTGCTCGCCGGCCGCCGGACCGCCGGGGCCGGCGGCCTTCCCGGCCGGACCGGCCAGGCCGGCCAGCAGCGGTGCGGCGGCCGCGGCGGGGCCCGTGAGGTCCAGCCGGGCCGGTACGAGGACCGGCTCGTCCAGCGCGAGGGCCCGGTCGAAGAGGGCGAGCCCGTCCCGCGAGGCCAACGGCAGCACGCCCTGGCGCCGCAGGCGTACGAGGTCCGCGTCCCCGATGCCGGCGACCATCTCGCTGCGTTCGGCCCAGAAGCCCCAGCACAGCGAGGTGGCCGGCAGTCCCTCGGCCCGGCGGGCCTCCGCGAGGCCGTTGAGGAAGGCGTTGGCCGCCGCGTAGTTGGCCTGGCCCGCCGTGCCGAGCACGCTCGCGACCGAGGAGAACAGCACGAACGCGGACAGGTCCAGGTGCCGGGTCAGCTCGTGCAGGTACCAGGCGCCGCGGACCTTCGGCGCGAGGACGGTGTCCACGCGGTCCTCGGTCAGCGCCTCGACGACCCCGTCGTCCAGCATCCCCGCGCAGTGGACCACGGCGGTGAGCGGGTGCTCGGCGGGCACCGCGGCGATGAGCGCGGCGACGGAGTCCCGGCGGGTGACGTCGCAGGCCACCACCTCGACCCGGGCGCCCGCCGCGGTCAGTTCGTCCCGCAGCCCGGCCGCAGCCGGGGCCTGCGGGCCCCGCCGGCTCGTCAGCAGCAGCCGGCGCACGCCGTGGTGCTCCACGAGGTGCCGGGCCAGCAGGGCGCCCAGGCCGCTGGTGCCGCCCGTGATCAGCACGGTGCCGGATCCGAGCGCCGGGGCGCCGTCGGGCCGGCCGGCGCCCCGGGCGCGGGCCAGGGCGGGGGTGGCCGCCTCGCCGGCCCGGATCTTCGTCTGGGGTGCGCCGGCCGCGGCCGCCGCGGGAACGGCGGCCAGGGAAGCGGGGGTTCCGTCGGTGTCCACGAGGACGAAGCGGCCGGGGTTCTCGGTCTGCGCGGTGCGTACGAACCCCCAGACGGCGGCCGCCGCGGGGTCGGTGCGGGGCGCCCGGTCGTCGCGGACCGCGTCCCGCGTCACGACGGCCAGGCGGGAGCCGGCGAACCGGTCGTCGGCCAGCCAGTCCTGTGTCCACCGCAGCACGCGGTGCAGGGCCCGCTCGACGCGGGCGGGGGTGTCGGCGCCGTCCGCGTCGGTCCGGCCGAGGCCGGCGATGACGACCGGGGGTGCCTCCCCGTCCGGGGCGGCGATGTCCCGCAGGTCCGCGAAGACCTCGGCGCCCTCGTCCGCGGCGGCCCCGTCGGGCGTTCCCAGCACCGCGTACCGGCCCGTGGCGGGGGCGGAGGGGAGCGCGAGGGGGGTCCAGTCGACCCGGAACAGGGAGTCCCGGTGGTCGAAGCCCAGCGCGGTCAGCCGCTCGGCGTCCGCGGGCCGCAGGTCCAGCGACGCGATGCCGCCGAGGGGGTTCCCGTCGCCGTCGGCGAGGGTCAGGCTCAGGGCGTCCTCCCCCGCCGGCGCCAGGCGCACGCGCAGCACGCCCGGCGACCCGGCCCGGTCCGCGCGCAGGCCCGTGCAGCGGTACGGCAGCAGGCCCTCGGGCGGGGAGCCGTCGGCGTTCCGCCCCAGGGCGGCCGGGAGCAGCGCGGCGTGCAGGAGTGCCGGGTGGATGCGGTAGCGGCCGCCCGCGCCGTCGGCGGCGGGCAGCTCCACCTCCGCGAAGAGGGTCTCGTCGTCGCGCCACAGCCGCTTCAGGCCGTGGAACAGGGGCCCGTGGACGAAGCCGAGGGCGGACAGTCCGGCGTACGCGTCCTCGACGGGGACGGGGGCCGCGCCGGCGGGGGGCCACGCGGTGAGGCCGTCGTCGGCGCCGCCACGGCCGGGGTCGGGGTCGGAGCCGACGGTGCCGACGGCGTTGCGGGTCCACTCCGTCTCGTCCTCGCCGCGGGAGTGCACGCCGATCACGCCCTTGGCGTCGACGACCACGCGGATCTCGCGGGTGCCCGTCCGGGAGAGCACCAGCGGTGTCTCCAGGGTGAGTTCGCCGACGAGGTCGCCGCCCGTGCGGTGGGCCGCCCACAGGGCCAGCTCCATCAGGGCCGTGGCCGGCACCAGGACGGTGCCGTGGACGACGTGGCCGGCGAGCCAGGGCCGGCGGTCGAGGGACAGGCGGCCGCTGCCCACCAGGCCGCCGGGTTCCGATCCGGCGGGCAGGTCGACGACGGCGTCGAGCAGCGGGTGGTCGGAGGTGCTCGCGGCGGTGGTCTCGCCGGGGGTGTCCAGCCAGTAGCGCTGCCGCTGGAAGGGGTAGGTGGGCAGCTCGACCCAGGGGCCCTCCCCCGCCGGGAAGGCGTTCTCCCAGGTGACCGGGGCGCCCGCGACGAAGGCCTCGGCCGCGGAGCGGTGGAGGCGGGCGAGGCCGCCCTCGCCCCGGCGCAGGGTGCCGACGGCGACGGCGACGGCTCCCGCGGCGTCGAGAGTCTGCTCCACGCCGACGGTCAGGACCGGGTGGGCGGAGGCCTCGACGAAGAAGCGGAAGCCCTCCGCGGCCAGGGCGCGGGTCGCCTCCTCGAAGCGGACGGTCCGGCGCAGGTTGGTGTACCAGTACTCGGCGTCCAGACCGGTCGTGTCCAGCCATGCGGCGGTCACCGTCGAGAAGAACGGCACCTGCGCCGTGCGGGGTCGGAGGTCCGCGAGCACGCGTCCGAGTTCCTCGCGGACCGCCTCGACGTGCGCGGAGTGGGAGGCGTAGTCCACGGGGATGCGGCGGGCCCGGATCCCGTCGGTCTCGCAGGCGGCCAGCAGCGCGTCCAGTGCGGCCACGTCGCCCGAGACCACCGCGGAGGAGGGCCCGTTGACGGCCGCGATCGACAGCCCGTCCGTCAGCCGTGCGCGCACGGCCTCGACGGGGAGTTCGACGGACACCATGCCGCCGAGCCCGGACAGCGCGAGGATCGCCTTGGAGCGGAGCGCCACCACCTTGGCGGCGTCCTCGGTCGAGAGGGCGCCCGCGACGCACGCGGCGGCGATCTCCCCCTGCGAGTGGCCCACCACCGCGTCGGGCCGCACCCCGTACGAGCGCCACACCTCGGCCAGGGAGACCATCACGGCCCACAGCACGGGCTGGACGACGTCCACCCGCTCCAGGGCTTCGGCGTCCCCGAGCACCTCGTGGAGGGACCAGTCGACGTACGGTGCCAGCGCGTCGGCGCACTCCCGCATCCGGCGGGCGAACACCGGGGAGGACTCCCACAGTTCCAGGCCCATCCCGGCCCACTGCGAGCCCTGGCCGGGGAAGACGAACACCGTCCGGCCGGCGGGCCCGGCGACGCCGGACACCACGTCGGCGGAGGCGTCGCCGTCCGCGGCGGCCGTCAGGGCGGCGAGCAGGGCGTCCCGGCCGTCGCCGACGACCACCCGGCGGTGGTCGAAGAGGGAGCGCGTGGCCACCAGGGCGTGTCCGACGCCGTCGGCCGGCAGGTCCGGGTCCGCGGCCACGAGGTCGCGCAGCCGCAGGGCCTGTGCGCGCAGTGCCTCCGGCGACCGCGCCGACAGCACCCACGGCACCGGTCCGGGGGCGCCCGCGGGGGCGGGGGTCTCGGACGCGGCGTCCCGCGCGGGGGCCTGTTCGAGGATCAGGTGCGCGTTGGTGCCGCTGATCCCGAAGGCGGACACGCCGGCCCGCCGGGGGCGCCCCGGTGCGCCGGTCGTCCACTCCCTGGCCTCGGTCAGCAGCTCGACCGCGCCGGCCGACCAGTCCACGTGCCGCGAGGGACGGTCCACGTGCAGGGTGCGGGGCAGCACCCCGTGCCGCATCGCCATGATCATCTTGATCATCCCGCCGACGCCCGCGGCGGCCTGGGTGTGGCCGATGTTCGACTTCAGCGAGCCCAGCCACAGCGGGCTGCCCGGCTCCCGGTCCTGCCCGTAGGCGGCGAGCAGCGCCTCCGCCTCCATGGGGTCGCCCAGCGTCGTACCGGTGCCGTGCGCCTCCACCGCGTCCACGTCGCGGCCGGACAGCCCGGCGTCGGCCAGGGCGGCCCGGATGACCCGCTCCTGCGCCAGGGGGTTCGGGGCGGTCAGCCCGTTGGAGGCGCCGTCCTGGTTGACCGCCGAGCCGCGGATGACCGCGAGGACGCGGCGCCCGTGGCGCAGGGCGTCCGAGAGGCGTTCGAGGACCAGCACGCCCGCGCCCTCGGAGAAGCCGGTGCCGTCGGCGGCGTCCGCGAACGCCTTGCACCGGCCGTCGGCCGACAGGCCGCGCTGGCGCCCGAGCTCGACGAGCACGCCCGGCGTCGGCATCGCCGACACCCCGCCGGCCAGCGCCAGCGTGCACTCACCGGAGCGCAGGGAGCGCACGGCCTGGTGGACGGCGACGAGGGAGGAGGAGCAGGCGGTGTCGGTGGAGACCGCGGGGCCCTCCAGGCCCAGGACGTACGCCACCCGGCCCGAGGCCACGCTGGTGTACGTGCCGGGGAGCGCGTAGCCCTCGACCTCGCCGGCCGCCGCGCCGCCCATCCGAGGGCCGTAGTCGACGGCGTAGATGCCGGTGAACACCCCGGTCGCCGAGCCCCGCAGCCCGGCCGGGTCGATGCCCGCGCGTTCCAGCGCCTCCCACGAGGTCTCCAGCATCAGCCGCTGCTGCGGGTCCATGGCCAGCGCCTCGCGTGGGCTGATGCCGAAGAACGGGGCGTCGAACTCGGCGAGGTCGGGCAGGAACCCGCCGGCGCGCGCGTACGTCGTCCCGGGCGCCTCGGGATCCGTGGCGTACAGCGCCTCCAGGTCCCAGCCTCGGTCGGGCGGGAGGTCGCCCATCGCGTCCACACCGCCGGACACGACTCCCCACAGCCCTTCGGGGGAGGTCACTCCGCCCGGGAAGCGACACCCCACACCCACGACCGCGATGGGCTCGCGGGCGGATTCCTCCAGCTCGCGCACCCGCTCACGGAGCTCCCGCGCGTCGCCGACGGCGCGTCGCAGATAGGACCGGAGCTTGTCGACATCCTCCACCAGGGCCTCCCCCAACCGTTGCTCAGAAGTACAGGTGCGGCTACACGTATCCGCGGTCGATCAGCTCGAACAGGTCGTCATCGCCGGGCGGTTCCGGGGCCGCCTCCCGCGTCGTCCCCTCCGCCGGTTCCGGGGCCCGGGGCGCCGGGGGCGCGAGGAGGGAGAAGAGGTGGCGGGCGAGCTGCTGCGGCGTGGGGTGGATGAAGGCGACGGTGGCCGGGAGGCGTACTCCGGCCGCGGCCGCGAGCCGGTTGCGCAGCCCCACCGCCAGCGCGGAGTCGAAGCCGAGGAACTTGAAGGTCTCCGTCGCCCTCGCCGCGAGCGCGGTCTCCGTCAGGGCGGGGTCGCGCACCTTCAGCAGGGCCGCCGTCTCGGCGCACACGAGGGCGAGGACCGCCTGTTCCGAGGCCAGGTCCGCCGCCCGGGCGGCCGTGCCCGGCTCCGCGGTGCGGCCGTCCGCGGCGGTGTCCTCGGGCGCCGTCAGCCAGTGGCTCCGGCGCTGGAACGGGTAGGCCGGCAGGGGGACCCGGCGCGGCCGGTCTGCGGCGAACACCGCCTCCCAGTCCGCCGGCACTCCGCGTACGTGCAGTTGGGCCAGGGAGGCCAGGACCTTGCCCGTGCTCCCGTCGTGCTTGTCCAGGGTGCCCACCACGGTCGGCGAGACCCCCAGGGCGTCGGCCGTCTCCTCGACCGCCACCTGGAGCACCGGATGCGGGCTGACCTCGATGAACGTGCCGTGCCCCTGGGTGATGAGGCGGCTCGTGGCGGCTTCGAACCGGACCGTCCGGCGCAGGTTGCGGAACCAGTAGGCGGTGCCCAGCTCCGCCGGGTCGATCAGGTCGCCGGTCACCGTCGAGTAAATGGGCACCGAGGCGGGCAGGGGGGTGATCCGGCCCAGTCCGTCCGTCAGTTCCGCCTCGAACCGGTCCAGCAGCGGCGAGTGGCCGGGGACGGTGGACCTGATCAGCCGGGCGCGGGCGCCCTCGGCCTCGCAGGCCGCGACCAGTTCCGTGACCGCCGTGGTCTCACCCGAGACGGTGGTGGAGTTGGGCCCGTTGACCGCGGCGATCCCGATCCGGTCGCCCCACCGCCCCAGCAGCTCCCGCACCCGGCGTTCGGGCAGCAGGACGCCGGCCATGGCGCCCTGCCCGGCGACCGTGGCGAGCAGCCGGGACCGCAGGGCCACGATCCGGGCCGCGTCCTCCAGGGTCAGGGCGCCCGCGATGTGGGCCGCGGCGATCTCGCCCTGGGAGTGGCCGACGACCGCGTCCGGGGTCACCCCCAGGGAAGCCCACACCCGCGCCAGGGACACCAGCATCGCGAACAGCGCGGGCTGGACGACCTCGATGCGGTCCAGCGCGGCGGTCTGTTCCGTGCAGGTCAGCACGTCCACCAGCGACCAGTCCACGTGCGGTTCGAGGGCCTTCGCGCACGCGTCGACCGAGCGGGCGAAGACCGCCGACTCCGCGTACAGCCGCCTGCCCATGCCGGGCCACTGCGACCCCTGGCCGGGGAAGACGAAGACGACCGGACCCGCCGGGGCGGTGGCCGTCCCGCGGACCACCCGCTCCGGGTCCTGGCCCGCCGCGAACCGGCCGAGGTCGGCCAGGGCCTCGTCGCGGCCGCCGCTCAGCACGACCGCCCGGTGCTCGAACCGCGTCCGCGTCGAGACCAGCGAGTGGCCGACGTCGGCCGCGGACAGCGAGGGGTCGCAGGCCACGAGGTCCCGCAGCCGTGCCGCCTGCTCCCGCAGGGCCGGCTCCGAGCGCGCGGAGAGCACCCACGGCAGCACGCGGGGGGCCGGATCCCCGGCGGGGGCCGGACGGGGCTCCGCCCGCGTATCGGGGGCCTGTTCCAGGATCACGTGCGCGTTGGTGCCGCCCATGCCGAACGCCGACACGCCCGCCCGGCGCGGCCGGCCGGCCGCGGCCGGCCAGGGCCGTGCGGTCCGCAGGACCTCGAAGTGCTCGTGGAAGTCCTCGATGGCGGGGTTCGGGGAGCGGAAGTTCAGGCTCGGGACCAGCGTGGCGCGGTCCAGGCAGAGCGCCGCCTTCACGAAGCCGACGATGCCCGCGGCCGGCTCCAGGTGCCCGACGTTCGTCTTCGCCGAGCCGATCACCAGGGGGCGGCTGCGGCCCGTCTCCCGGAACACCTCGCGCAGACCGGCCGTTTCGGCCGGGTCGCCCATGCGGGTGCCGGTGCCGTGGGCCTCGACGTAGTCGATGCCGTCGAAGGGGACGTCCGCGCGTGCGAGGGCGGCCCGTACGGCGGCCGCCTGCCCGGCGGGGCTGGGGTCCGGCATCCGGGTGGACGCCCCGCCGCTGCCGACGCCCCAGCCGCGCACCACCGCGTAGACGTGGTCGCCGTCGGCGAGGGCGAGGTCGAGCCGCTTGAGCAGGACGAACGCCCCGCCCTCGCCGCGGGCGAAGCCGTTGGCGCGGGCGTCGAAGGTGTAGCAGCGGCCGTCGGGCGACAGGGCGCCCAGGTTCGCCAGGCCGGCTCCCGCCTGCGGATCGGCGATCAGGTGGACGCCGCCCGCGAGCGCCATGTCGACGGCGCCGCTGCGGATGCGTTCGCAGGTCAGCGCCAGGGACACCAGCGAGGAGGACTGGCCGGAGTCGGCGCAGAAGCTCATGCCGCGGACGTCGAACAGGCTGGAGATCCGGTTCGCGATCATCGCCCCGTTGGAGCCGAGGGCGGCGTAGTGGTCGTCCCGGTCGCTGCCGGACAGCTTGCGCAGCAGGTCGTACCCGGACGGGGCGGTGCCGACCACGACGTCGACCTCGCGGCCGGCGAGGGTGTCCGCCGGGATGCGGGCGTCCTCGACGGCCTCCCAGGCGAGCTCCAGCCCCAGCCGCTGCACGGGGTCCATGGCGGCGGCCTCCGCCGGGCCCGTGCCGAAGAACTCGGCGTCGAACCCGTCGACGGAGTCGAGGAACGAGCCCTGCAGCAGGGTGGCCGCGTCCGGGTGGGACGCGGGGTCGGGGCCGGCCGCCCGGGAGGCGGGGAAGGTTCCGACGGTGGCTTCCCCGTCGTGCAGGAGGCGCCAGAACTCGCGCGGGTCGTTCACGCCGGGGAACCGGCACGACATCCCGATGACGGCGATGTCGGCGGCTGCGCCGTTCATACGCGTTCCCTTCCGGTTCTCTCGGCTTGTGTCGGGATGTCGCTCGGACGGACGGACTGACGCACTGACGGACGGTCGGCGCCGGCTTCACCGCCAGGAGGCCAGCGCCCTCAGCAGCTCGTCCGGGGCGTCCATGAAGTCGTAGTGGCCGCCGTCGACCACCCGGAACTCGACCGTGTCCGCGTACCGGCGCCACCCTTCGAGGTCCTCCGGGGTCACGTCGGCGTCGTCGCGCCAGTGCAGGACCGTGATCGGGCAGTCCACCCGGACCGGCTCCCGCCGCCGGTAGGCACCCGCGGCGGCGTGGTCGCGGAGCAGTACGTACATGCCCATGTCGATCATGTCCGGCCGCGGCTCGATCCCGCGGCCGCGGACGAACGACTCCAGCTCGGCCCGCAGTTCGGGCTCGGTCAGGGTGAGCATCCGGTCGCGCGCGGCGTCGTGCGGGGCCGGCTGGCCCGACACGAAGAGGCGGTCCGGTCCGCGCAGGCCGCGCTCGGCGAGCCGGAGCACGGTCTCGTAGGCGGGGAGGGCGCCCGCGCAGTGCGCGAAGATCGCGTACGGCCGGTCGAGCAGCGGCTCCAGCGGCTCGACGAGGCTGTCGGCCAGGTCCTCGTAGGTGCCGTAGTGCGGGTGCCCCAGCCGGTTCTCGCGGCCGGGGAACTGCACCGGGCAGACCTCGGCGCCGTCGATCCCGGCCGGCCAGGCGCTGAAGGCGGAGGCCCCGGACCCGGAGAAGGGGAAGCACAGGAGCCGGGCGGGGTACGCGTCGGACGGCGGGCGGACGAACCACGGCGAGGCGGTGGCGGGGGTGCCGGTGGTCATGGGGTCCGCCGTTCCTTTCCGACGATGGGCAGGTGGGTCATGCCGGCGATGAAGTACGAGCGCAGGTGCTGCGGTTCGCCGGCGAGCTCGAAGGACTCGAAGCGCGCGAGGAGCTCCTCGAAGAAGACGCACAGGGTCATCCGGGCCAGCGGGGCGCCGATGCAGAAGTGCGGGCCGAACCCGAACGCGCCGTGGCGCTTGGCGCCGGCCCGGGTGATGTCGAAGACGTGCGGGTCGGGGAAGACGGTCTCGTCCCGGTTGCCCGAGCCGATCCACGCCACGACCGCGCCGCCGGCCGGGATGACGCCCCCGCCGATCTCGACGTCGTCCACCGCGTACCGCATGAAGTTGCACGCGGCCGAGGTCCAGCGCAGGCCCTCCTCGACGAGGTTCGGGACCAGCGTCGGGTCGGCGGCCGCCTTCGCGTACTGGTCGGGACGCTCGATGAGGGCCTCGACCGTACCCGACACGGTGTGCGGGGTCGTCACGTTGGCACCCAGGAGGATGCTGTAGCCGTCGAGGGCGATCTCCTCGTCGGACAGCGGCGCGCCGCCCGGGCGGACGCTCGTGAGGTGGTGGAGCAGGCTCTCGTCCTCCGCGCCGGAGGCCCGGTGCGCCTTGGCCCAGTCCCGGACGTAGGCGAGGAGCTCGTGGTGGGAGATGGCCAGGGTCACGGCCTCGTTGCCCAGCCGGAAGTGCGGGTCCGAGGGGGCCGTCACCATGGCGGTCAGCCGGACGAGCTCCTCCCAGTCCTTCTCGGGGATGCCGAGCAGCGGGCCGGTGACCAGCGCGGGCAGCAGCAGTGCCTGCTCGGCCAGGTCGAAGACCCCGCCGTCCAGGGCGGGTTCGAGGAAGCGCACGACGGTGGCGCGGATCCGCTCCTCCCACGAGCGCACCGCGCGGGCCGTGAGCCGGGAGCCGAGCGGCCGGCGGACCTCGGTGTGCCGCGGCGGGTCGGTGGAGGTCATCAGCACGCCGGCGGCGGGGTCGTCCGTCCCGAGGTGGGTGGGGACCGTGCCGCGCTCGGAGGTGAACTCGCGGTGGTCGCTCAGGACGCGGCGCACGTCCTCGTAGCGGGTCACCGACCAGAACTCGCGGCCGTCCGGCAGGACCTGGTGGTGCAGGGGGGCCTTCGCCCGCATCACGTCCCAGATCGGGTGCGGGTCGCCGGACGTGTAGAGGTCCAGGTCGAACAGGTCGACGCCGCCGAGGTCGACCTCGGGCCGGGGACCCGGCGTCAGCCTCACGCCGCCGTCCTCGCCCGCTCGATCAGCTCGGCGACCCGGGCCGGGGTCTGGGCCAGGTAGAAGTCGCGCACGGACAGCTGGACGCCGTAGGCCTCCGACACCTGTTCGATGATCTTGATTCCGCTCAGCGAGTTGCCGCCGATCGTGAAGAAGTCGTCGTCCACCCCGACCTCGCGGCCGAGGTGTTCTCCCCACAGCCCCGCGATTTCCTGCCCCAGCGATCCCATTGCCAGTCCGTCCTTCCTCCGCCGACCGGGAGTTCCGTCGGCCGCGCCGTCCCGCCGGCGAGACACGTTCCTCGAACGGCCGGACCGAGTGTCGCGTGAACGCGTGTCCGCTCACACCGCTTCGGCGGTGGTCCGGTGTCCGCCGGCCGGTGGGGTTGAGAGTGCGCCGGCGGGCCTGTTCACCGGGACCGTCCCGCCGGCGGGACAGGGGGAAGCCGGACCTCGGCTCGCCCGTCCCGGCGTCGGCGTTCCTTGACCGGCCGATTCGCGTTCAGTGAACGTGAGGGTGATTTAACGACGTTAGAGGCGCAGTCGAACGAGGGGGAACGACGTGGGACATACGGGTACGGACGCGGACGTGGTCATCGCGGGCGCGGGTCCGACGGGCCTGATGCTCGCGTGCGAGCTGCGGCTGGCGGGCGCCGACGTGCTGGTGGTCGAGCGGCTCGCGGAGCGCACGGGCGAGTCACGGGCCGGCGGGATCCACTCGCGCACCCTGGAGGTGCTGGACCAGCGCGGGATCCTGGACCGCTTCCTGGCGGAGGGCGAACCGCAGCCGGTGGGCCACTTCTCCGGTCTTTATCTGGACTTCGACGAGTCGGAGTCGAGGCATCCCTACCCGCTGATGATCCTGCAGTCCGCCATCGAACGGCTGCTGGAGGAGCGGGCCGCCGAGCTCGGCGTGCGGGTGCGCCGGTCGGCCGCGGTGAGCGGGATCCGCCAGGACGAGGACGGCGTGACGGTCGAGCTGGACACGGCGGACGCGGCGGACGCGACGCTGCGCGCCCGCTACCTGGTGGGCTGCGACGGCGGGCGCAGCACGGTGCGCAAGCTGGCCGGCATCGGCTTCCCGGGCACCGAGGCGACGATGACCGCCCTGATCGGCGACGTCGAACTCCCCGGCCTGCCCGAGGACTACGTCTGGGTGCGGCGCACCCCGGGCGGTGACTACTCGGCGATCGCCTTCGAGCCGGGCTGGTACCGGGTGATCACGTCCGAGTACGACCGCGTCGCGGACCGCGACGAACCGGCGACGTTCGAGCAGCTGCGGGAGTCCCTGGTCAGGGTCGCGGGCACCGACTTCGGCATGCGGGCCCCGCGGTGGGTCTCCCGGTTCAACGACGCCGCACGGCAGGCCGACCGGTACCGGAAGGGCCGGGTGCTGCTCGCGGGCGACGCCGCGCACATCCATTTCCCGGCCGGCGGGCAGGGTCTGAACATGGGGGTGCAGGACGCCGTCAACCTGGGCTGGAAGCTCGGGTCGGTGGTACGGGGGCGGGCGCCGGAGAGCCTGCTGGACAGCTACCACGCCGAGCGCCACCCCGTCGGGGAGCGCGTGCTGCACAACACCCGGGCGCAGGCGGCCCTGGCCCGTCCGGGCGCCGCGACGGACGCGCTGCGCGAGGTGTTCGGCTCGCTGATGGTGTTCGACGACGTCAACCGGGTCCTGCGCCACATGCTGACCGCGCTGGACATCCGCTACCCGGTCGACGGCGACCACCCGATGGAGGGCCGCCGGGTCTTCGACGCCGACCTCAAGACGGCCGACGGGGTCATCGGCGTCTACCAGCTGCTGCACGAGGGCCGGCCGGTCCTCCTCGACCTGTGCGGCGGCGCCGGGGTCGCGGCGGCCGCGGAGGGCTGGGCCGATCGCGTCGACCTCGTCGAGGCGCGCAGCGAGGACGAGCTCTGGCCGGTCCCGGCCGTGGGCGAGGTCCCCGCTCCGGCGGCCCTGCTGATCCGCCCCGACGGCCACGTGGCCTGGGCGGCGGACGCCGTCGGCGCGCCCGACATCCCGGCGCTGCGGACGGCGCTGACCACCTGGTTCGGTCCGGCCCGGCGGGGGTGAGGCCGCGCCCGCCGGCTCGGGGGCGCACGCGACGGCGGCCGTCAGGACCCGGTCCGGGTCCTGACGGCCGCCGTGGTCGTGGCCGGCCCCGGCCGGCCGCGGTCACGCCCGCTTGTTGAACGTGGAGACCGCCCACACGTAGCCGAGGAGGGCGAGGCCCAGGCACCAGGCGACGGCCGCGATCGCGTCGCCGCCCGACGGGTTGCCCGCCAGGAGCCCGCGCAGCGTCTCGATGATCGGGGTGAAGGGCTGGTACTCCGCGAACTGCCGGATGCCGGTTCCCATGGTCTCCGCGGGGACGAACGCGGTGCTCAGGAAGGGCAGCATGATCAGCGGTACGGAGGCCAGGCCGGCCGACTCCACGGTCTTGGCGGCCAGGCCCGTGGCGACGGTGAGCCAGCCGGCCGCGAAGCTCAGCAGCACGATGACGCCGACGACGCCGAGCCAGTCGAGGGCGCTCGCGGCGGGGTCGAAGCCCATCGCGAAGGCCACCCCGACGATGGCGGCGCAGGCCACCAGGCAGCGCACCGAGGTGACGACGACGTGTCCGGTCAGCATGGCGCCGCGGGAGACGTCCATGACCTTGAAGCGGTTGATGATGCCCTTGGTCATGTCGTCGTTCACGGCCGTCGCGGTGGCGCCCAGGCCGTAGCTGATGGCCATCACGAGCAGGCCGGGCGTCGCGTAGTCGACGTAGTCCTCGCCGACGCTGAAGGCGCCGCCGAACACCCCGACGAACATGAGCATGATGATGATGGGGAACAGGACCGCGTTGAAGACCGTGACGGGGTTGCGCACGGTGTGCTTCAGGTTGCGGCGCAGCATGATCGCCGAGTCGGCAAACGGCGTCGAGACCGTGCTCACTGTGCGATCGCCTCCTTGCTGGTGTTCTGGGCGCCCGCCGTCTGTTCGGTGAGGGCGAGGAAGACGTCGTCGAGGTCCGGCCGCTGCACCGAGAACTCCTGGGCGTCGATCGCGTGCGCGTCGAGCCGGTCCAGGAGGGCCCGCACCGACCGCGTCTCGCCGTCGCCGGGCACCCGCAGGGTGAGCTCCTCGTCGTCCCGGGTGGCCTCGGTCAGGACCCGCGCCGCGCTGTCGAGCTCGACGAGGTCGGCGAAGCGGAACCGGACGTGGGTGCCGGGGATCTGGCGCTTGAGCTCCTCGGGGGTGCCCTGGGCGACCAGGCGGCCCTGGTTGAGGACGGCGATCCGGTCGGCGAGCTGGTCGGCCTCCTCCAGGTACTGGGTGGTGAGGAAGATGGTGGTGCCCTCGGCGACCAGTTCGCGGACGATGCCCCACATGGTGCGCCGGCTGCGCGGGTCGAGACCCGTCGTCGGCTCGTCCAGGAAGATGACCTGCGGGTTGCCGACCAGGGTCATCGCCAGGTCGAGCTTGCGGCGCATACCGCCGGAGTACGTGGACGCCTGCTTGTCCGCCGCCTCCACCAGGTCGAACCGCTCCAGCAGCCGCGTGACCACCCCGCCGCCGTCGCGCACGCGCTTCAGGTCCGCCATCAGCCGCAGGTTCTCGCGGCCCGACAGCAGCTCGTCCACGGCGGCGAACTGGCCGGTCACGCCGATGGCGCCGCGCACCTGCCGGGTCTCGGTCGCCACGTCGTGCCCGGCGACGCGCACCGTGCCGGCGTCGGCCTTCATCAACGTCGTCAGGACGTTGACCGTCGTCGTCTTGCCCGCGCCGTTCGGGCCGAGCAGGGAGAAGACCGATCCCGCGGCGACGTCGAAGTCGATGCCGTCGAGCACGACCTTGTCACCGTATGCCTTCCGCAGCCCTGAAACTGCGATCGCTGAACTTCTCATGCCTCCACTTTCCTCTCCGGGCCTGTCATCCACCTGTCACGCCGCTGACACCGCGCTGGAGCCCATCTCGCCTGATCAGAGGGACTGTTGTGCGATCACGTCCAGGACCTCCCGGCCGGAGTCGACCAGGTACATGTGGTCGCCGGGGAACTCCGCATAGGTGAAGCCGGCCGTGGTCGCCGCCTGCCACTGCCGGGCCTCCTCGGCGGTGACCAGACCGTCGACGGCGCCGCGCAGCGAGCAGATCGGCACGCTCAGCGGTACGTCGGTGCTCGGTACGTAGCTCTCGTGCATCTCGCAGTCGGCCTGGAGGACCGGGAGGATCAGCTCGCGCATCTCCGGGTGGTCCAGTGCCTCGTGCCGGAACCCGGCGAACTCCTCGACCCTGGCGAGGAACTCCTCGTCCTGGAGCCCCGCCGCCCGCCGTTCGCGCTGGGTCCACGGGCCCGGCGAACCGCTGACGACCAGCCGTTCGACGTGCACGCCGCGCGCGCCCAGCAGGTGCGCCAGCTCATAGGCGAGCACGGCGCCCAGGCTGTGCCCGAACAGCACGGTCCGCGCCCCCTCGCCGAGGTCCGCGACGACCTCGTCGACCGAGCCCTTGGCGGCCTCGTAGACGTTGCGGTACGGCTCCTCCAGGATGCGCCGCTCCCGGCCCGGCAGCTCGACCGAGGTCACCCGCCACCGGCCGGCGGCCAGCTCCCGCCAGGGGTGGAAGAACGAGGGGCCCGCTCCCGCGAACGGCACGCACAGCAGCGTGGTCTCCGTCACCGCGACCAACTCCGATCATGTGTTCTACGGTTCGTCATGCCAGGTCCGCCAGCTTCCGGTTCAGGACCTCGAAGACCTCGGACACGGGTCCGGGCAGGTTCATCTCGTGGTGCGTGGCCGCCACGTCGTACTCCTCGATGGTGCCGAGGACGTAGGGGCGCCACAGGTGGGCGTACATCTCGTCCTTGAGCGTGGCGTGGAAGAACACCACGTCGCCGCGGTAGACCGGGGATTCCCAATCCATCATCAGGTTGGTGTTGTTGGCGAGGACCTTCGACATGTTGTCCAGGAACTCCTGCTGGTTCCCGGTGCCGATGTACTGGCCGAAGAAGTCCTCCAGCTCGTCGCGGTAGTCCTCCACCGTCTTGTTGCGGTGGATCTCCGACCAGCCCTGGCCGCCCGGCTGGGAGTCCAGGACGGCCGTGAGCGCGATCTCGTGGCCGCGCCGGTCGAGGCCCGCCGCGATGGCCTGGACGAGGGTGCCGCCGTAGGACCAGCCGACGAGGTTGAAGGGCCCCTCCGGCTGGATCTGCAGCATCTCCTCGATGAAGTGGTCGACCATCTCGTCGATGGACTCCACCAGCGGTGCCCGGCCGTCGGCGCCGCGCGACTGCAGGGCGTAGGCCTGCCGGTCCTTCACGTGCGTCACGAAGCTGAAGTACGCCCAGCCCAGGCCGCCTCCGCCGTGGAAGAACCACAGCGGCTTCTTGCCCGTGCCGGGGTCGCTGTTGAGCGGCAGGACGACGCCGAAGGGGTCGGCGACCTCGTCGGGGACGGCGCCGGCGAGCAGGAGTGCGGCGAGTTCGGCCACCGTCGGGAACTTGATGATCGTCCTGAGGGGCAGCTCGACGTCGAAGTCCTTGCGGATGCGGACGCTGAGCCGGGTGGCCAGCAGGGAGTGGCCGCCGAGCGCGAAGAAGTCGTCGTCGACGCCGACGCTCTCCTTGTCCAGCAGTTCGCAGAAGACGGCGGCCAGCCTCTCCTCGTGGGAGTTGCGCGGCGCCTGCCCGGCCGCCGCGGGGGTGTGCTCCGACGGGAGGGCCTGGCGGTCGAGCTTGCCGTTGGGCGTCAGCGGGATCTCCGCGAGCGGGATCAGCGCGGACGGCACCATGTAGTCGGGGAGGCGGGCGCGCAGGTACTCGGTCAGCTCGGGGAGCAGTACGTCCGCCCCGGCGGCGTCCGCCGCGGGCACCACGTAGCCGACGATGCGCTTGTCGCCCTGCCGGCTCTCGCGCACCACGACCGCCGCCCGCGACACGGCGGGGTGTCCGGCGAGCACGTGCTCGATCTCGCCGAGCTCGATGCGGAAGCCGCGGACCTTCACCTGGTGGTCGGTGCGTGCGACGTACTCCAGCCGGCCCGCCTTGTTCCACCGCACCAGGTCGCCGGTGCGGTACATGCGGGAGCCGGCGGGGCCGAACGGGGAGGGCACGAACCGCTCCGCGGTCAGCTCCGGGCGGTCCTGGTAGCCGCGCGCGAGTCCGTCTCCGGCGATGTACAGCTCGCCCTGGACGCCGCGCGGGACCGGGCGCAGCCGCGCGTCGAGCACGTACACCTGCGTGTTGCCGATCGGCGTGCCGATGGTCACGCCCGCCCCGGCCTTGAGGGGCGCCATGGTCGACCAGGTGGTGGTCTCGGAGGGGCCGTACCAGTTGCCGACCTCGGCGGCCTGCTCGGCCAGCGTCTCGGCGAGGCGGACCGGGACGGCCTCCGCTCCGGTGATGATCCGCAGGCCCTGGGCGGCGTCCGGCTCGTGGGTGAGCAGCATCTGCCAGAAGCCGGGGGTGGCCTGGACCACGGTGACCCCGTGGCGGCGCAGCAGGGCCGTGATCGCCGACGGGTCGGTGACGGTCTCCTTCTTCGCCAGGACCATGGTCGCGCCGGAGACGAACGGGAGGTACAGCTCGGTGTTGGCCATGTCGAACGACACGGTCGTGCTGAACAGCATCCGGTCGGCGGCGGTCAGCGGGAACCGGCGCTGCGTCGCGGCCAGGAAGTTGGCCACGGCGCCGCGCGGGATCGTGACGCCCTTCGGGGTGCCCGTCGAGCCCGAGGTGTAGATGACGTACTGGGTGTTGTCCGGGCGGACGCTCACCTCGGGCGCCGTGTCCGGGTACCCCGCGAGGTCGGCGGCGGCCAGGGTGGCGGCGTCGAGGACGAGGGCCGGCTTCGCCTGTTCGAGGACGAAGTCGATGCGCGAGCGCGGGTGGTCGGGGTCGATCGGTACGTAGGCGCCGCCGGACTTGAGCACGGCGAGCAGGGCCACGAGCAGGTCCGGGGTCCGGGGCAGGCAGACGGCGACCAGCGACTCGGCGCGCACGCCGCGGCCGGCCAGCCAGTGTGCCAGCCGGTTCGAGCGGGCCTCCAGTTCGCGGTAGGTGAGCGACTCCTCCTCGGCGATGAGGGCGAGGGCCTGCGGGGTCGCCTCCGCCTGCCGGCTGATCGCCTGCGCCAGGCCGCCTTCGAGGGTGGGCTCGGCGGTGTCGTTCACCTCGATGAGCAGCCGTTCGCGTTCGCCGCCGATCAGGACGTCGACGTCGGAGATGCGCGCCTGCGGGTCGGCGGCGAGCTGCTCCAGGACGCGGGCGTAGCGGGCGGCCATGTCCTCGACCGTGTCCCGGTCGAACAGGTCGGTGGCGTAGGAGATGTCGCCGCGCAGGGCGCCGGTCTCGTCGGTGGTCATGCTGAAGAACACGTCGACCTGGGTGGTCGCGAGGAGGGCCTGCTGGTACTCCACGTCGAGTCCGTCGAGCTCCAGGGACCACTTCTCGGTGTTCTGCCAGCCGCACATCACCTGGAAGAAGGGCCGGTACGCGGCGGAGCGGTCCGGGTTGAGCTGTTCGACCAGCACCTCGAACGGCACGTCCTGGTGCTCGTAGGCGGCCAGCGCCTTGTCGCGGACCTGGGCGAGCAGGCCGGCGAAGGTCGGGTCGCCGGAGAGGTCCATGCGGATGACCAGGTTGTTGACGAAGCAGCCGATCAGGTCGTTCAGCGCCTCGTCGGTACGGCCGGCGATCGGGGTTCCGACCGGGATGTCCTCGCCGCCGCCGAGCTTGGACAGCAGGACGCCGAGCGCGGCCTGCATGACCATCGACATGGTCAGCCCGCGCCCGTCGGCCAGCTTCTGCAGTCCGGCCATGACGTCGGCGGCCACGGGGATGGGGACCGCGTCGCCGTCGGTGCCCGCCTCCACGGACCGCGGGCGGTCCAGGGGGAGGTTGAGCGGCTGGGGCACGCCCTCCAGTTCCCGGCGCCAGTAGGCGATCTGCCGGGCGCCGAGGCTGTCCGGGTCCGCCAGGTCGCCGAGGACCTCGCGCTGCCACATGGTGAAGTCCTTGTACTGCACGGGCAGCGGCTCCCACTGCGGGGCCCGGCCGCTGCGGCGCGCGTTGTAGGCCGCGGCCAGGTCCCGTGCCAGCGGCGCGCCCGAGCTGCCGTCCGAGGCGATGTGGTGGATGACCAGGACGAGGACGTGCTCCTCGGGTCCGCAGCGCAGCAGGCGGGCCCGCAGGGGGATCTCGGCCTCCAGGTCGAACCAGTGCGCGACGGTCTCGTCCACGGCGGCGGGCACCTCCTCGGGCGCCACGTCCGCCACCGGCACCCGTACCTGCTCCCGCGCCCGCTCCGTCGGCAGGATCAGCTGGTAGGGCTCCCCGTCGTCGTCCGTCAGGTAGGTGGTGCGCAGCACCTCGTGCCGGTCGACGATGTCGCGGAGCGCCGCGAGGAGGGCCTCCTCGTCCAGTCGCCCGGTCAGCCGGAACGCCGAGGAGATGTTCCAGGTCTCCGCACCCTCCAACTGGTGCAGGAACCATGTGCGACGTTGCACGAAGGACAGCGGAATCATTGCTTCACTCCTCATACGAACATCTGGCGCAGACTCGGGCGGCGCGGGACGGCCGATTCCTCAAGCCACGGTGCGAGCGCGGCCACTGTCGGCAGGTCGAAGATCTTGCGGATGGGTATCTCCAGTCCCATCTCGGCGCGGGCGCGGCTGATCAGCCGGGTGGCGAGCAGGGAGTGCCCGCCGAGCTCGAAGAAGCCGTCGTCGATGCCGACCCGGTCCAGTCCGAGCACCTCGGCGAAGAGCGCGGCCAGGGCCTCCTCGCGGGCGGTGCGGGGCGCCCGGTAGGGGGCGCCGGTGAACTCCGGCTCGGGCAGCGCGGCCCGGTCCAGCTTGCCGTTGGGCATCAGCGGCAGCCGGTCCAGGAGCACGAAGGCGGAGGGCACCATGAACTCGGGCAGCCGCTCGGCGGTGAACCCGCGGAGCCCCTCCGGGTCGGCGGCGCCCGCCGGCACCACGTACGCGACGAGCTGCTTGCCGGAGCCCGCCGCCTGCCGGGCGACGACCGCCGCCTGGGCGACCTCGGGGTGGGCGGCGAGGACGGCCTCGACCTCGCCGGGTTCGACGCGGAAGCCGCGCACCTTGACCTGCGCGTCGCCTCGGCCCACGTACTCCAGGCGGTCCTCGGCGTTCCAGCGGGCCAGGTCGCCGGTGCGGTACATGCGCGAGCCGGAGGGGCCGAACGGGTCCGCCACGAAGCGGTCGGCGGTCAGGTCGGCGCGGCCCTGGTAGCCGCGGCCCACGTTCCCGCCGACGTACAGCTCGCCGACCGCGCCCTGCGGCACCGGGGCCAGGTCGGGTCCGAGGACGTAGGTCCGCATGTTGCCGAGCGGGGTGCCGACGGGTGCGCTGCCCGCCCGGCCCTCCGTCCCGTCGGGGACGGTGTGGGTGGTGGCGTAGAACGACTCGCTCTGCCCGTAGGCGTTGACGACCCGGACGCCCGGGAAGGCGCCGCGCACCTTCTCGACGAGCGAGGAGGGCAGGGCCTCTCCGGCGAAGACGAGCGTCTCCACCTCGGTGCGGCCGGCGATGCCGTCGAGGAGTTCGGCGAAGGCGGACGGCACCGTGGAGATGACGCTGCCGCTCCAGCCCTCCTTCCGTTCGCCCAGCACCAGGACGTCCCGGACCAGTTCGACGACGCCGCCGGTGGCGAGGGTCGTGAAGATCTCGAACACCGAGACGTCGAAGTTGACGGAGGTGCCCGCGAGGAGCCGCTTGCCGGGCCCGGCCCCCACGCGGGGGGCGAGCTGGAGCACGCCGTTGACGACGTTCGCGTGGGTGATGGCGACGCCCTTGGGCTTGCCCGAGGAGCCGGAGGTGTACATCACGTACGCCAGCCGGTCCGCGTGCACCGGCCGGGTGGGGCCGGTGTCCTCCCCGTCGGCGTCCCCGGCCCCGGAGAGGTCGAGGGTGTCGAGGAGGAGGTCCGGGGCGTCGTGCGCGGGCAGGACCGCGACCGTGGCGGAGTCCGTCAGGACCAGGCGCGGCCGCGCCTCGCCGAAGATGGCCGCCAGCCGGTGGCTGGGGTACCTGGGGTCGACCGGCAGGTAGGCGCCGCCCGCCTTGAGGATCGCGAGGAGTCCAACGACCAGGTCCGCCGACCGCGGCAGCGACAGCGCGACCAGCGACTCCCGGCCCACTCCGCGTCCGGCGAGCTCGCGCGCCAGGCGGTCGGCCCGGGCGTTCAGCTCGCGGTACGTGAGGGTCGTGCCGTCGGCGGTCAGGGCGGGCTCGTCCGGGGTCCGGGCGGCCTGGGCCTCGACGAGCCCGTGGACGGTGACGTCCGGGGTCTCGGCGGCGGTGTCGTTGAACTCGCCGAGCAGCCGGCCGCGTTCGGCGGGCTCCAGGACGTCGAGCTGGGCGACCTTGAGCTCCGGGGTGGCCGCCAGCTGCCGCAGGACGCGCACCAGGCGGGCCGCGAACACCTCCACCTCGTCCCGGCCGAAGACGCCCGGCGCGTACTGGAAGATGAGCTGCAGGTGCGGGTCGGCCGCCGCCATCAGGGCCAGCGGGTAGTTGGTGGCGGTGGCCGGGCGCAGGCCCGTGAAGGCGATGCCGTCCGCGGCGGCGCCGGCGGCTTCGAGGCCCTCCCGGTCGACCGGGTAGGACTCGAAGACGAACAGCGTGTCGAAGAGGGACGGCCGGCCGACGGCCCGCAGGATCTCGGTGAGCCCGCGGTGGTGGTGCTCCAGGAGGGCGGCCTGCCGGTTCTGGAGCCGGGTGAGGACCTCGGCGAGGGTGTCGCCGGGCGCGTGGTCGACGCGTACGGGAAGGGTGTTGATGAACATCCCGACCATCGCGTCCACGTCCGTCACGGCGGGCGGGCGTCCGGAGACGGTGGCGCCGAACACCACGTCCCGGCGGCCGGTGAGCCGGCCGAGCAGCAGCGCCCAGGCGCCCTGGACCAGGGTGTTGACGGTGACGCCCAGCTCGGCGGCGCGCGCCGCCAGTGCGCGTGCCTCCTCGGCGGGGAGGGGCACGTCGAGCTGTTCGACGCCCTGCTCCCCCACGCCCTCGGAGCCGGGGGCGAGCAGGGTCGGCTCCTCGACCCCGTCGAGTTCGGCCGTCCACGCCCGGGCGGACTCCTCCTCGTCCTGCCCGGCGCGCCAGGCCAGGAACTCGCCGAAGGCGGGGGGTTCGGGCAGGGCGGCCGGGTCGCCGCGGGACCCGTAGAGCAGCAGCAGGTCCCGCATCAGCAGGGGGGTGGACCAGCCGTCGAACAGCACGTGGTGGGAGGTCATCACGAGGTCGGCGCGGCCGGGTTCCTGGGCGACGAGGGACAGCCGGATGAGCGGCGGGGTGTCCACGTCGAAGTGGGCGGCCCGGTCCCGGACGAGGAACCGTTCGAAGGTCGCGGTCCGCTCGGCCTCGCCGGCCCCGGTCAGGTCGAGGTACTCCCAGGGCAGGGTGACCCCTTCGGCCGGCACCACCTGGACGAGGTCTCCGTCGGCCCGGTTCACGTACGCCGCGCGGAGGTTGGGGTGGCGGTCCAGCAGGGCCTGACCGGCCCGGCGCATGCGTTCCGGGTCGACCTCGCCGGAGAGGTGGAAGACCAGCTGGTTGTGGTAGGGGTCGAAGGAACTCCCGGCGAGCAGGGTGTGGAAGAGCATCCCGGACTGCGTGGGGGTGGTCGGCCAGATCTCGGCCAGCCTGCCGTAGCGGGCCTCCCAGGTGTCGATCTCCTCCTGGCCCACCTCGACCAGGGGCGCGTCGGAGGGGGTCAGCCCGCCCGCGCCGGGGGTCGCCGCGTGCCGGGCCAGGGCGGTCAGGGCCTGGACCCACAGCCCGGCCAGCTCGGTGACCTCCTCGCGGGAGAGCACACCGGTGGGGAAGCCGAAGGCGGCGGTCAGCTCGTCACCGCCGGGGGCGGGCACGGCCACCGCGTCGACCTCCAGGGCCGAGGGCACCGGCGCGTCCGTGTCCGGCGCGGCGGCCGGCCCCGGGTACGCGGGGTCCGCCGCCCAGCCCAGGCCGCTCAGCTCCTGGGGCAGCTCCGTGTCGGAGGGCCGGCCGCGGTAGGTGAACCCGATCCGCGGTCCGGGCTCCACGGCGGCGCCGTGGCCCGCCGCCGCCCGCGCCTGCTCCTTGACGGCCTTGAGCGCCCGGCCGGCGGCCGGGCCGCCGGCGAAGGCGTCCGCGAGGTCGATGCCGGCCAGGTCGAGCCGGGCCGGGAACACCGGGGTGAGCCGGCCGATCGTGCGGGACAGGTCGGCGCCGGGCACCGCGTGCCCGTCCCGGTCCCGTCCCTCCAGCCGGACCGTGGCGGGCGCCCCCGGCAGGCCGAGGGTCTCGTTCCGGCGGGCCAGGGCCAGCGCCAGAGCGGTGATCAGGCCGTCCTCGGCGCCGGCGCGGAACAGCGCCGGCAGCCGGTCCAGCAGGGTCGCCGTGACGTCCGCCGGGACCCGGACCCGCACGGTGTCCGCGGTGGAGCGGGGGTCGCGCGCCGGCTCCTCGTCGTACGGGATCTCCGTCTGCGGGACGGCCGTCTGCCCGGCGATGGCGTGGGCCCAGCGGCGGTACGAGGTGCCCGCCCGGCCGAGCGCCGGGGTCCGTCCCTCGCGCACCTGCTGCCAGGCGCGGACCAGGTCCGGGATCAGGATCCCCCACGAGACGCGGTCCATGACCAGGTGGTGCGCGACGATGAGGAGCCGGTCGGCGCCCGAGTCCGTGGTGAGCCGTACGAACCGGACCATGACGCCCGCGTCCGGGTCCAGCCGGCCGGCCGCGGCGTCGAGTGCGGCGCGGACGGCGTCGTCGCCGGAGCCGGCGGCCTCGCTCAGCAGCGCTTCGGCCCGCACGCTGCCCGGCGGCTCGATGACCAGGCCCGGCTCGGCCCGGTCGAGCCGGGCGCGCAGCACGTCGTGCCGGTCCAGGACGGCCTGCACCGCCGCGGTCAGCCCCGCGCGGTCGGCGTCGGCGGGCAGGGTCAGCACGCGGGAGGTGCACAGCCTGGCGATGCCGCCGCCGCGCGCGAGGAGGTGCGCCGCCGCCGGAGGCAGCGGGGCCCAGCCGGTGCCGCCGCCGGGCAGCTCGGCCAGGGCCGGGAGCTCCTCGTCCCGCCCGTCGACCAGTTCCGCGAGCCTGGCGACCGTGCGGTGTTCGAAGATCTCCCGGACGGTGACGGCCGTGCCGCGGGTCCTGGCCCGCGCGACGACCTGGATGGAGCGGATGCTGTCCCCGCCGAGGGCGAAGTAGTCGTCGTCGATGCCGACCCGCTCCAGGCCGAGGACCTCGGCGAACAGCGCGCAGAGGGTCTCTTCGCGCGGGTTGCGCGGCGCCCGGCCGGTGGACACCTGCGCGTAGTCCGGTACGGGCAGCGCCCGCCGGTTCAGCTTTCCGTTCGGAGTCAGCGGGATCTCCGAGAGCGGCACGATCGCGGTGGGCACCATGTAGTCCGGCAGGCGCCCGCGCAGGTACTCGGGCAGCCGGGCCAGGAGCGGGCCGATCGACTTGGCGAGCGAGGGGTTGTTGGCCCGGACCCGGCCGCCCGCACCGCCGGCCGCGGCGGCGAAGGCGCCCGTGACGGCCGGGGGCGCGGCCTGCTGCCGGGGCAGCAGGACCAGGTCGAAGCGGCGTGCGTCCTCGCCGGACCAGGTGACGACCGCGTCCCGGCCGTCCGCGCGGGCCGCGCGGCGCAGTTCCTCCGGGTCGGCCGGGCGGGCCCGGGCGGGCGCCGGGGCGAGGAGG